>CAZFTV010000074.1:0-2361 GCA_964521765.1 uncultured Eubacteriales bacterium | reverse complement strand
CCGCGCCCCCGCCGCCGGCCGCGGACAAGCGGCCTCTGGCCTGAGATCCTAAGCTTTTCGCGCGGACCTCAGGCCGGCGGACCGACGGCGCTCATGTAGAGGACGCTCTCCTCCGCGCCGTCCAGGCCGAGCAGGGCGTTGACCTCGTCGTCGTAGAGCGCCGCGACCTGGCATGAGCCCAGGCCCAGGGCCACGGCCGCCAGGGCCAGGTTCTGGGCGATGTGGCCCGCGTCGAGGTAGACGTAGCGGTAGGCGCGCTGGCGGTATTTCCACTTGGACCTTCCGAAGACGGCCGTCCAGATGAACACGGCCCCGGCCTCGGCGAGGAAGTCCTGGTCGAGCGCGGCCGCGGACACGGCGCGACGGGCGTCGCCCGGCCGGACGAGCTCGAGGGCATGTCCCCGAACGTTGTAGTGGTAGAGGCCTGTTTCGAGACCTTCCGTGCTCTGGGCCGAGAGATAGGTTTCGATGGGATAGAGCGCCCCGGCTGAGGGCGCCGTCCGGAAGGCGAACCCCTGCTCCAGGCGTGAGACCCCCTGCGAGGCCCACAACAGGGTCGAAAGCTCGGCTAGGGACAAAGGCCGCCGGCCGTAGGAGCGAACGCTGCGCCGGGCAAGGAGAAGTTTCCCCAGGGGGCTGGTCAAATCCTTCTCGGGCGCGGGCTCGGGGAGAGCGAGGCGCGGGCTCCGGGGATAGGACTTGAACGGCTCGGGCCTGCCGGCCCAGTCGAGGCGGCCGCCGGGCAGCCGTCCCCGCTCGTACTTAGACCGGCTTTGGAATAGTTCGCCGTAGGATTCGTTCACTGCAGACTCCTCTTTTTTGGGCCGTCGGCGCCGCGGGTTGCGGCCGGGGGAAAGGGAACGGCGCCCGGCCGTCCCGAGCCATCCCCCCGAGCCGTTCCCCTCGCCGTTACATCCGCCGCAGCAGGGCCGAGGCCTCGTAGTCCTCCATCATCTCCTCGAACAGCTCGGGCTTTTTCTCCTTGAGCTCTACGGCGTAATCCAGGAACCTCTGGATGCCGTCCCGGAGGACCTTGTGGACCTTGTCCATGACGGGTTTCTTGCCCCTGGCCTCGAGGATGAAGAGCTTCTTGGGGTTGTTCTGTTTGAAAGCCGCGACGTCGGAGATGAAGTGGAGGATGGCGATCATCTCGTTGAAAATTTCCTCGAAGTCGAAGGTGATGGCGCGCTCCATGAAGCTGAGCCAAACGCCCCGGGCGCGGACGTATTCCATGATGACCGGCTCCATGACCTGGAGCGACTTGTATTCCACCGCCTCCGCCTCGCGCCGCATGCGGCGCAGCTCATCGAGCGAGGCGCGCCGGATTCCGGACATCGAGAGGCGGGGCGCCTTCAGGGCGTCGAAGTTGGCCAGGAACAGGTTTCGCATCTCCGAGCGGAACATGGTGCTCTTGATGAACATCAGCTGCCGACGCTTGGCGCGCACGGCCCGGCGCTCCAGGATTCTCTCGATGATGAACACGGCCAGGAGGACTTCCAGGGGGACGGCCGCCAGGTGGAGGAAGAATTCGAAGTGGACGATTTGCGCCAGGATGAGAAAAAGCAGGCCGGCGGCGAGAAGAGCGATGGGCACGCCAAGGTTGCGGTCGGTTTTCATGGGCATCCTCCCCGGCGTCCTAATAGCACAATCCCGCCGGGGCGGTCAAGAAAATGAGGCAAGTCGAAAATGGGCGGCATCGCGATGCAATGCCGCAGACGCCCTCATAATCTTTTTTTGATATTAGCCCCTCCGACTCCCCGAGGGAATTCGGGGAGAGCTCGATGGCGTCTGCGGAAAGGTCGGACGGGTCGCCGCACTCCAAAAAAGATGCGGCTTATCTGTCATTCCCCTGGATGCTGACAAGCATCGCTGTACAGGTCTTCGGGCTTCCCATGCCTTGCCCTTGTCGATCGTTGTGTTTTGCGCCTGAACGGATTGCGCCGAGCCCTGCTCCGGCCGGCGGCCGCGGATGAGCGGGAGGCCAAGCCGGCCGTTTTTTGGAGTGCGGCCTCATGAGGCCGCTTTGGAAAGCGGCGACGCGTCGCCGCACTCTAAAACGCGCCCGGGGACCGGAAAAACGCAACGCCGATCCTGCCATGCCATTATCGAAAAAAACTGTCCTTTGGCGATGGAGGGAATTGAGAATGGCTGCGGGGAGGCGAGAGACGACTAATCTTTCTTCGGCAGTTCGGTCAGGAATTTGAAGGCGAACGGCGAGCCGGAACCGCCGAAGATCAGGACGTCGCCGTGGGAGAGGGGCTTGTGACCGCCCAGCTTCTTGCCGCCGACCTGCGCGCCTTCCACCAAAGTGCCGTAAAAGCTGCCCCTGTCCTCCAGGACGAATGCCCGGTTCCGGTAATC
>CAZFTV010000073.1:0-9151 GCA_964521765.1 uncultured Eubacteriales bacterium | reverse complement strand
CGTGTGCCCTTGCCGCCGCTCAGGATCAATCCTTTCATGACTTCCCCTCGCTCCTTGCCCCTAGAACCTGGGATTGGCCAGGAAACCCTCGCTGCCGCTGATGCCCCCCAGCGTCACCCGGATGATGGGCACGATATCCGGCCGATATTGAAAATACATGAACCCGGCCTTGATGACAAGACACTGGTAGTCATACAGGAGCTGGAAGGTTATGTGCTGCAGCTCCTTCTGGAGAAGGTTGAAATTGACCTCGGCCTGAGCCTCGAGCCCGAGGCGCGGGAACTTGAACCAGCCGGTGAGGTTGGCCTGGTGGCGATCCCACCACGGCTCGTCCAGCCAGACGCTGACGCTTTTAAACCAGTTGAGGCTGAGGAAAACGTTGTCGAGCGGCGAACCCAGGCTGGCGCCCAGGCGCAGCGAGGAGAACGTGCGGTGGTAGGAGTTGAATCCCGCCGAGAAGTCGAGGCTGAACTTGGCCGCGGGGAAATAGCGCAGGTAGCTCGACACCTCCGAGAAGCGCGGGATCCTGCCCTCGAAGCGGTAGCCGCTGAGCGGGCTCTGCTCGGGCGAGAGGTAATAGACCTGAGCCAAGCCGAAGGTGAACCGTTCCCTCGGCATCTCGCCCTCCTTGACCAGGATGTGGCTGGTCAGCCCGTAGACGACCTGATGGTAGCGGAAGAAGCCGCACGAGGGGACGATCCGGTCCGCGCCCGCCGTAGGGCTGTCGTAGCGGTAGCTCACCGTCGGCTCGATGATGTGCTTGACCCGGGCCGCCCCGTCCTTTCCCCGGAACACCCGGAAGAGGACCGGCCCCATGAGGTCGAGGCTGAAGACCGCGTTGCGGCTGAAAAAGGGCTCGTCGACGATGATCGTCCGGCCGGGGTTTTCCGGGTCGGGAGCGAGGCTCTGCCAGTAGTAGTTGAGGTTGGCGGCCACGGCGGCGGTCGCCGTCAGCCAGGGGATGGAGGAAAAAGGCAGGCTCAGGACGGGCTGGAAGGCCAGGCTTTGGAGACGCCTCTCCAGGCCGGCCTCGAACTCGTCGTCCCAGCCGTAGCGCCAGCGGCTGAAGGATGAGGAGAAGGAGAAGTAGAGCGGCGAGAAGAGCTTCATGCGGAAGGAGCTGAAGCTGAGCTGGGGGAAGTAGGTCGTCAGGATGGAGCGGCCCGAGTCCGGGAAGTAGGTCTCGAAGCGCGAGGCCCGGGCGTTGAAATGGAACCCCCGCCAGGCCTTGGAGAGGTAGAGCTGAGTGCGGCGGTTCGAGACGGCGGCCTGGTTGAAGTCGTTGTCGAACTCGCGGAGGAAGTCGAAGGAGCTGCTGTAATCCGCCTCGCCCACCAGGCTGAAGCCGAGGGGAAGCGTCTGGCTGTGATGGCCGCGGACGATGAAGGCGGGATCGGGCTTCGTCCCGGACTCATCCGCTTTGAAAAGGAAGCTGCGAACGGTCAGACCCCCCGCCGTGCCGTCGGCGAAGATGTATCGGTAGTCGAACCCCAGGCCGAGCCCTTTCAGGCTGTAAAAAGTCAGCTTGAGCGTGAGGTCCATGTTGCGGGCCATGGCCCAATAGAAGTCCTGGTTGAGCTCGAACCCTTTCGAGGCGGTGTAGTTGGGCTGGGGCATGAGGAACCCCGTCCGCCGCTCGAGCGGGTAGCTGATATAGGGCAGGTAAAACACGGGAACATTCTTGATCCTGAACACCGGGTCCCACATGGCCACGTATTCACCCTTTTTCAGGGAGGCCCGGGTGCAGGAGAACTGCCATCGGGGAACGGGCTGAGCGCATGAGGTGAAGCGGGCGTCCTCCAGGACATAGCGCTGGGAGCCGCTTCGCCTCGAAGAGCATGGTCGGCTGGGCCATGCCCCGGGCCTGTTCCATGACGCCCCGGCCCGAGTCCGCGTTGAAGGTCAGCGTCTCGGCCCGGATGACATCCGTCGGCGACTGAAGCACGACGTTGCCCTCGGCCCGGACGTCCTTGGTCTTGATCATGATCTCCACTCTGTCGGCGAAGAGGATGAGGTCGCCGTAGTGGGCCTCGACCTCGCCCCGGGCGAACAGGCGCTCCTCGGTCCGCTCGTAGAACTGGGCGATGATTTTCCACTCGGTGCCGGCCTCGGTTTCCTGGGCGGGGGCGGGCGACGGCTCCGGCTTTTCCTGCGGCTCGGCGGGCGGCGCGGGTTGTCCCTGCCGCTCCGCGACCGCAGGCTGTTCCTTGTGTTCCTGATTGGCCTGCAGCTCGGACCGGGCTTCGAATTGCGCGACGGGCGGGCCGGGTTGTTCAGGAGAGGGCTTCGTCTCGGCCGGCTCATCGACCCCGGTTTTGATCTGTGCCTCCGCCATCGGCGCCGCGCCGGAGAGCGCGGCCGTAAGGAAAAGAGCCGGGATCAAGACGGACAAGGGTCTTTTCCGTAAAAGCGCGGCGTGCGCCATGCCCGGAAGATTATCACACCCCTCCGCGCCTAATCAACGCGGTGGGATACTTCCCGGAATGCGGCGCCGCGTTGCCGCCAGCTAAAGCGGTATCGTGATGCCGCAATCCGAAATTATCGTTTTTTATCCTGATTTTGCGCAATTTAACAGAGACGAATCTGCAGTCCAGGTGAGTCTTCCCTGCCATAAAACTCATATATTGAACTGCCCCGTGTCGACCCACTCTTTTTTCAAGACGGACCAGAAGTCCTCGGCCAGGCCGCGAAGGACGTAATCGTAGGGCAGCCAGCCGTAGCCCTTCTCCCCCCAGCCCTCTCCCCAGGAGTTCCGGACGAGGAGGGCGCCGGCCGACACGCGGCCGCCTTGGCCGTTCCTGACGCGGAGCTTGTCGTCATAGCCCACGGCCGCCACAGCGTGTCCGCCCATGATCTTCTCCCGCGGAGAGGGGAAGGGAATCCGGCCGCTCGCGGCCGCCTGTTCGATGGAGTTGTACACCGTGAACCCGAACATCACCGGGTGGCCGGCGGCCAGGTATTTCTTGACCTCGGCCAGCACCTGCTCCGCCGCGAACCCGGGAGGGTCATGCCGGTAATATTTGACCGTCTTGTAGTTCTCGGCGAAAGCGTAGCAGAAGGCCGGCGGCTCCCGGTCGAATTTCTCGCCGTCGGTGTAGGGCCAGTACTCCTCGGGCGGCACGCCAAAGAGGACCATGGCTCCCATGGTCCTCCGCAGATAGGCGCCCGTGTCGCCCCTGAGCTTCATCAGGTTGCGCGTCACCTTGTAGAGGAACAGGCGGGACGACTCGACGTGGCGGCCGAAGGAGCGGCGTTCAAAATATTCCATAATGCCGACGCCTGCGTGGGCCGTGCAGGAGCCGATTCCGAGCTGATCCTCGACGGCCGAGCACCATTCCCTGAGGTCGACCGCCGCCGGGAGCGGGCGCCTCGTCCGGCGACGCCCGGCCTTGCGCCCGTTCTCGACCAGTCCCGTCGGCTCGAGGAGAGACATGACGTCCGCGGTTTTTTCCGTATAGTCCCTGAGGTCCGGGTAGTCGGGAAGCCAGCCCAGGCTGTATTTCATCATGGTTCCCATCGTCAACCCTCCATGGAAATGTCAAATCAGGCGTGCCCGGCCGCAAAGCCGCGATGAATCAGCATTTTAGTCGCCGCCGGAAGGAATTGTTGAATATTTATTTCCCATCCTTCTCATATGAAACAGGCCGCATTTTTTGGAGTGCGGCGGCATGACGCCGCTTTGGATTTCGGCGACGCGTCGCCGCATTTCCCATAATCCCAAAGAGGGGGGTACGACTTGGAGTTCCAAGCATAATTCGGGTCATTATCATTATTTATGGCCAGCGCTGATAGGATATCGGCAGAGAGATATGCCTCAGTGTCATTTCGAAGGGGGCGGCATCGCGATGCCGCCAAGAAAAGCGGCGACGCGTCGCCGCACTCCCAAAAAGACGCGCCCGGCGTGCGGCTGCCGACGTTTCCGTATTGCGATCCCGCCTACGCCATGCCGCGGACATCATTCGACCGTGCCGCACCAGTCTTTCGTAGATTGAAGCCGGCTTGGCTGAGGCCGGGGGGAGGGTTGAGGCGACATGCGGGGTTCAGCAAGGAAGCGACGGGTTTCGAAGGGCTTCCGGCATATTCTTGCCGGCCTGCTGAGCACAGCTCCCCGAAGGGGAGCGTATCGCGAAGCAGACTGAGAAACCCGGAGCTTCCGCAGCGATTCGAACCGCGCCAGGCGCCGAGGCCCTTCCTTCCGGCCTGCAAACCAAAGCCGTATTCCACTGAGCGGCGACTCGTCGCCGCACTCCCAAAAAGACCGCTCCTATGCTATGATACCCAGCCGGAATGGACGAAAAATGGAAAAGCCGCGAGGGTTTTCGGAAAATCGCCGAGTTGAGCTCTCTGGCGCTCATGCTGCCATCGTCGATCGCCGTGGGTCTCTTCTTCGGCTACCTCCTCGACAAGTGGCTCGGGACCGGTCCCTGGCTGCTTATCATCTTCCTGCTGCTGGGCGTCGCCGCGGGATTCATCAGCCTGCTGCGCGGCCTCAACCGGCTCTCCAAGGACGACGAGGATGATGAACGTCCCGCCCCCTGACGACGCCGAAACGGCCGTCCTGAGGCGCATCCCCCTCGAGATCCTGGCCTGCGCCGCCGTCTTCAGCCTGGCCGGCCTCGTCCTCTGGGGGCCCCTGCAGGCCCTGTTCATCCTCCTCGGCGGCGGGGCGGCCGCGGCGAGCTTCCTGGGCTTGCGGCGCTCAATGGAGGACATCCTGGCGGGCGATAAGAAGAGGGCTCGGCGCCGCGGAGTCCTGCTCTACGGCCTGCGCATCCTGTTGATTCTCATAGTCTTTTCTCTTATAATCCTCTTCTATTCCAAGATGGTTCTTCCCTTCGCCATAGGTTTCTCGGCGATCGTCGCCATTTTTCTAATGGAAGCCGTCCGCGCCCTGACGCGTCTCCGACAATGGAAGCCCTAGAACACAACCTGTTCGTCGTCGACCTCTTCAACCGGGTCGTGGGCCGCCCCCTGGCCGGCCTGCTCCTTCGCCTCGGAATCGAAGTCAGGGACCCGGCCCATTTCTTCCCCGACTACATGGTCATGAGCCTTCTCCTTCTCGTGGGCCTGACCCTGACTTTGGGCTTGAGTGCCCGCGGGCTGCGGCTCGTTCCCTCTAAGCGCCAGAGCATCCTGGAGATGATCGTTCAGGGCGTCGAGGGGCTGCTCACGGACATCATCGGCCCGGAGGGAAAAAAATACCTGCCGGTCATCGGCTCCCTGGGCCTGTTCATTTTATTCGGCAACCTCCTGGGCCTCGTCCCGGGCCTGATGTCGCCCACGAGCAAGCTCAACGTCACCCTGGGCTGCGCCCTGTGCGTCTTCGTCTACTACCACTGGCAGGGCATGAAGTCCCAGGGCGTGTTCAAGTACCTCAAGCATTTCATGGGGCCCATCCCCCTGCTCGCCCCGCTCCTCATCCCCATCGAAATCATCAGCCACTTCTCCCGGCCGATCTCGCTCTCCATCCGGCTGTTCGGCAACATCTTCGCCGAGGAGCTCCTGATCGTGATCATCGCCTCGATCATCCCCTTCCTCCTGCCCCTGCCCTTCATGGCCGTGGCCATCTTCACCGGAACCATCCAGGCCTTCGTTTTCGTCCTCCTGGCCTGTATCTATATCGGGGGCGCCGTCGCCCATGAGGAAGACCATTAATCCCTTAAGGAGTCGTGCCATGTCCAAAGCGATGAAATCACTCGTGCTGCTCGGGGCGGTCCTGCTGCTCGTCGGCGGGCCCCTTCTGGCCCAGGAAGCCGGCGCGGGCGGGGGCCTGACCGAAACCAAGGCCTCCCTGTTCAAGCTGTCGATCATCGTCGGCGGCATCGTCATCACCCTGGCCGCCGCAGCGGGCGCCTTTTGCCAGGCCAAGGCCATAAGCTCCGCCTGCGAGGGCATCTCCCGCAACCCGGGCTCCGCTCCGCACATCCGCTTCATCCTGATCTTCGGCCTGGTCCTGATCGAGACGCTCGTCATCTACGCCCTGCTCATCACGATCATCATCCTCATGGTCCAGTGGGGGAAATACGTTTGAGCGTTCGCCGGCCGGAGAGCCGGCAATCGAAGTGAAGTCCGGCCCGTTCCAGGCCGGCGGGGAGGATGAACGGATGATCATCGCCGCGGCGCGGCTTCCCTGGCCGCCCGGCCGAGCCGCGGCCTTGAATGAGCGGCAGTGAGAAGAGGGTCGATGTCGGAAGCAAAACCGCAACACATCAAGGTCAGGGACCTGGCTCGTCTCCTGGACTGCCCTTTCGAGGGCGACGGCGGCGTTGTTATCAGCGGCGTAGCCGCGCTCGAGAGCGCGGGCCCGGGGGACCTGGTGTTTCTCTCCCAGGAGCGGATGAAGCCGCTCCTCGACCGGACCGGCGCCTCGGCCGCGGTCCTGCCGCCGGGAATCCCGTTTGATAGAATTCCGGTCCTGCGCTCGGCCGACCCCCATCGGGCGTTTATCAAGGCCGTGGAGCTCCTGTGGAGCCCGTACCGCCCGTCGCCGGGCATCCACCCCGCGGCCGTCGTCGCCTCCTCGGCCCGCCTCGGCCGCGAGGTCTCGATCGGCGCCCTGTCCGTCGTCGGCGAGGAGGCGGAGATCGGCGACCGGACGGTCGTCTTCCCCCTGGTGAGCATCTACCCCGGCGTGAAGATCGGAAAGGACTGCGTCCTCCACTCCCACGTTTCCCTCCGGGAGGGAGTGACGCTCGGCGACCGGGTCGTCCTGCACAGCGGGGTGGTCGTCGGCTCGGACGGGTTCGGCTACCTGCCGGAGCCCGACGGGTCGCGCCGCAAAATCCCCCAGAAGGGCGCGGTCGTCATCGAGGATGACGTCGAGGTCGGAGCCAACACGGCCATAGACCGGGCGGCGCTGGGCGCGACGGTCATCGGCCGCGGGACGAAGATCGACAACCTCGTCCAGGTGGCGCACAACGTCGTCATCGGGCCCGACAGCGTCCTGGCCGGGCAGGCGGGCATAGCCGGCAGCTCCCGACTCGGACGGCGGGTCATCCTCTCCGGCCAGGTCGGCGTCTCCGACCACGTGAACATCGGGGACGACGTCGTCATCGCCGCCAAGTCCGGGGTGGCCAAGAACATTCCCGCCGGCTCGTTCGTCTCGGGCAGTCCCCACCTCGACATCCGCGACTGGCGGCAATTCTGGGCCAGCGCCCCGAGGCTTTACGACCTCGTCAAAGAGGTGAAAAGGCTCGCGGCGCGGGTGGAAAAGCTCGAAGCTGAAAAACAGAAGAAAATCTAGGCCTTCTCCGCTTCGCCCCAGCCTTCCAGGTAGTCGTTGACGGACAGGGCGGCGGCCACGCCCGTGCCGGCGGCCGTGGCCACCTGCTTGGGGCAGGCGTCGCACACGTCCCCGCAGGCGAAGAGACCGGGGCGTGAGGTGGCCATCTTCTGGTCGACCTTGATTTCTCCCCAGTCGTTGAGGGCGACAAGACCGCGGACGAGACCGCTCGAGGGGATCATCCCGACGGACACGAACAGCCCCTCGACCTTGAGCGGGGAGAGGGCGCCGGTTTTGACGTTCCGGACAGTCAGGCCTTCGAGTTTGTCTTCACCGTGAATTTCGTTCACGATCGTATCCCACAGGACTTCGATTTTCGGGTTTTTAAGGACCCGCTCCTGGAGGATCTTGATCGCCCGGAACCGGTCCCGGCGGTGGATGAGGAACAACCGGGAGGCGAACTTCGTCAGGAACTGGGCCTCGGTCAGGGCATTGTCTCCCCCCCCGACCACGGCGATGTCCCGGTCCCTGAAAAACGCTCCGTCGCAAGTGGCGCAGAATGAGACGCCCTTGCCCGTGAGCCGGCCTTCCCCCTGAACTCCAAGCCGGCGGTAGGCTGCGCCCGTGGCGATGATGACCGCCTTGGTCCGGTAGGACGCGCTGTCCGCGTCCACGACCCAGAAACGAGGCTCCTCCCTCAGGGCTTTCACCTCGTCCGTCTCGAACTTCGCCCCGAACTTTTCAGCCTGCTTGCGGAAGCGCTCCATCAGGTCGAAGGGCGCCGTCCCATCGAGAAACCCGGGATAGTTCTCGATCCAGTCGGTGAGCAGGATCTGGCCGCCTGGGATCCCCTTCTCCAGGATGAGCGTCTCCAGGCGTCCGCGCCCGGCGTACAGGCCCGCCGCCAGGCCGGCCGGGCCGGCGCCGATGATGATGACGTCATAGGGAGCGTTCATAGGTGCCTTTCGAGAGCCTTGATGATGGATTCCCGGGATTGCGAGCCGGTGAGGGTCTCGAGGACCATGCCGTCCTTGAACAGGAGCAGGGTCGGCAGGCCCCGGACGCCGAACCGGACCGGCGCATCCATGTTTTCCTCCACGTTGAGCTTCACGACCCTCAACCGGTCCTGATACTCGTCGGCGATCTTCTCCAGCACGGACGCCAGGGCGCGGCAGGGCGCGCACCACGCCGCCCAGAAGTCCACGAGCACGGCTCCTCCCGGCTTGATGACTTCCTGCTCGAATGTCGTGTCGGATACGTCCGGCATCTTGGCCATGTCAAGCTCCTCTCCTGTGATCGAGCGCCGTCCTGTAAAGCTCCACATAGCGGCGGGCGGCCTCCTCCCACCCCGGACGCTCCCGGAATCCCGACTGCATGCAAGCCGCCCAGCAGTCCGGCCTGCGGTAGCAGTCCAGGGCGCGATTCAAGGCCCCGAGGAGGGCGCGGCTTCCGTAGCCGCGGAAGAGGAAACCGTTGCCGCCCCCTGCCCCGGGGCGAAAAGGCTTGACCGTTTCCCTTAAGCCGCCGACAGCCCGCGCCACGGGCACGGTCCCGTAACGGAAGGCGTAGAGCTGGTTGAGGCCGCAGGGCTCCTCGCGCGAGGGGATGAGCATCATGTCCGCTCCGGCGACGACCCTGTGGCACAGGGCCGGGCTCATGTCGAACTTCACCCCGACGCGGCCGGGATTGGCCTTGACCAGCTTGTTCACGCTCTGCTGGCTGCGCTCATCGCCCAGGCCGGCCACGGCCAGCCTGCATCCCAGACGGAGGATGCCCGCCGCTGATTCGAGCAACAGGTCCAGGCCCTTGTGCTGGGTCAGGTGGCCGATGAATCCCAGGAGGGGGGTGTCCCGCTCGAGCGCCAGACCGAATTCCCGGGCCAGGGCTGCCTTGCATTCCGCTTTGCCCGACGGATCATCCGGCGAATAG
>CAZFTV010000072.1:1718-9187 GCA_964521765.1 uncultured Eubacteriales bacterium | reverse complement strand
CGAAGATCTCCTGGTAGTAGTGGGGGCCCGTGCCGCCGCTGATGAAGGAGTTGCGTTTTTCCCAGCTCTCGCCGCGGTCCGCGGAGCGGTAGAAGCCGCGCTCCTCGGGACCGGCTTCGATCGTGGCGTAGACGACGGCCGAGTCGACGGGCGAAACGGCCAGGCCGATCTTGCCCATATCCCCCTTGGGCAGGCCCACGGTCAGCTTGCGCCAGGTTTTTCCGGCGTCTTCGGATTTATAAACGGCGGACTCGGGGCCGCCGCCCATGAAAGCGGCCACGGTCCGGCGCCGCTGATAGGCCGCGGCATAAAGGATGTCGGGGTTCGAGGGGTCGAGCTCGACGCTCGCCACTCCTGTGTCCTTTGAGATCTCGAGCGAAAGGTTCCAGGTTTTTCCCCCGTCCTCGCTTTTATAGAGGCCGCGCTCCCCTCCCGCGGACCACAGCGGCCCTTCGGCCGCGATGTAGACGACGTCCGCGTCGCGGGGGTCGATGAGAATCCGGGCGATGTGCTCGGAACGGCGCAGCCCCATGTTCGTCCAGGTCTTGCCGCCGTTCAGGCTTTTATAAACACCGTCGCCGTAGCCCACGTGGCGGCCGCTCACGTTCTCGCCCGTCCCAACCCAGACGACATCCGGGTTCCTGGGGTCGAGGGCCAGGCAGCCGATCGAGTAGGACGGCTGGCCGTCGAAGACCGGCGTCCAGGTCGTGCCGGCGTTCTCGGTCTTCCAGACGCCGCCCGATCCCACGGCCACATACCATAACTGGCGCTTCTGGGGGTGGATCGCGATGTCGCTGATGCGGCCGGACATGACCGCCGGGCCGGTGTTGCGGAAGGTCAGCCCGGCGAGGGGGTCCGCCGTGGGAAGACTCGGCTTCTCGGGGGCGTCCTTCCCGCTCCCCGCGGCCTGAGGCCAGGCCGCGACGGCCAGGATCAACATGGCTCCGACAATGGCGGCGTAAGTCTTTTTCATGGCGTCCTCCGGGTGTATTTGTCTACGTCTAGATAAAATACTCGCAAAAGCGGGGTCACGTCCACACTTTTATATGCGAAAAGGGCCTTCATCAGCCCTTGACTCCCGGGCTAATTCTGTTTATAAATATACATATATTTATAAATATTATGATGATGAAATGATCACGTCGGATACGCGTCCCGATATCGGCCCTAGACCTAGTTCTAGACAGGAGCTGAAAATGCCTAAAACACGGATGAGAAGAATTAACCTGGACCTCCCGTCTCATCAATACGAGGCGATGGCCAAGCACATGGAGGAGAAAGGCATGACCATGAGCCGGTTCATCAGAGAGGCCGTGGATGAGCATATCGCCAAGAACGAGCGCGAGAAGCTCGAAGAACAGCTCAAACAGGGATACCAGGCCAAGGCCAAACTGAACGTCAAGACCTGCCGGGAATTCGAGCCCGTCGACGGAGAAAACGTCTGATGGCGGCCGACTTCAAGCGGGGGGACGTCGTCTGGGTGAATTTGAACCCGACGATCGGCTCGGAAACCGGAAAAAGCAGGCCGTGCGTCATCATCCAGAATGACGTGGGAAACACGTATTCGTCCGTAACCATCGTGGCCGTGATCACGAGTCAAAAGCATTTATCCAAAAGGTATCCGGTGGATGTCTGGGTTGGAAAAGACGAGGGCGGGCTGGACGTTCCGAGCATCATCCAGTGCGATCAGATCAGAACCATCGATAAAAGGCGCGTCATGAGGAGGCTCGGGCAATTCGGCGACTCTGTTATGAAGGAACTCGAGAAGGCCCTTAAAATCAGTCTCGCCCTGGATTGAGAGAGGATGGCACTTGGATTGAAATATCCGTTTCCTTCATGAATAATGCTGCCATGAACACTGAAAATGCTCCGACGGCTTCCTCCGGCCGGGGATTCCTCATCGCCTCGGCCTGGGCGGCGATGCTTCTCGTCTCGGACCTGCCCGAGATTGTCACGGGATGGCTCGGGAGCAAGGCGCCTGGCTGGCTGCCATGGGTTCAAGTCCTCTTCATAGCCCTTTTCCTCGGGTTGTGCCTGGTGTGGAGCGGGCTGAGGGCCCTGCTGCTCTTCGCCTTCGTCATGCTCGTTTTTTTCCTGGCCCTCCGGCTGTCCGCCGGAGTCGGCGTTTCAGAGTGGTGGCGCGCCCGGTTCAACAGCCCCGACGTCTCTTTCTTCGCCGGCTATCTGGGCGCATTTCATCGCGACGTCCTCGTCGCCCTGGCCGTCCTCGCCGCCCTGTGGGCCCTCAAAAAGCGGCGCCGGGAATTCTTTCTTGTTAAAGGAAAGCTTGATGCTCCCGTTGAGCCCGTTCGATGGCTGGGCATCAAGGCCGGGGAAAAATGGCGGGCGTTCGTCTGGATCTTCGCCCTGGCCGCGGGGCTCATCGTCCTCATCGCCACGGCGTTGTCCATCAGACCCTCTCCGGAAGCGCTGGCCAAGGCCCTCCCCCTCCTCCCTGCGGTCCTGCTCTTCGCCGCCATCAACGCCTTCACCGAGGAGGTCTACTTCCGGGCGTCCCTCCTTTCCACGCTGACCGAAGTCCTGGGCAAGAATCACACGCTTCTGCTCAACGCCGTCTTTTTCGGACTGGCCCACTGGATCTACGGCTCGCCGCCCGGCCTGCCCGGGTTTCTGATGACCGGCTTCCTGGCCTGGCTCATGGGCAAAGCCATGCTCGAGACGCGCGGCCTGCTCGCGCCCTGGATCATCCACTTCGTCCCCGACGCGGTGATCTTCGCTTCTTACGCCGTCCTCTGGGCCGGCCGCTGACTATAAGCTTTTGTCCGGGGCAAAGAAGAAACCGCCTTTTCCCCCTCTTCTTACTTTCGCTCAAGCGCAGCGCGCGGACGACATCCCTTGGTTGAAATGTCGGTGCGCTCGGCTCGTGTCGAGGACAGGCCGATTATTTCTTGACGACTTCCACGCGGCGGTTCTTGGCCCGGCCTTCCTCCGTGCGGTTGTCGGCCACGGGCTTTTCCTGGCCCCAGCCCACGGCGCTCAGGCGGCCGGCGGCGATGCCGGCCTGGACCAGCGCCGCGACAACCGCCTCGGCCCGCTTCATGGAGAGCGTCTTGTTGCCCTCGGGCGTGCCGGTATTGTCCGTGTGGCCTTCGACGCTGACCTTTAAATCCGCGTTTTCCCGGAGTGCGGCCGCGATCTGGTCGATGACGGGTTTCGACTCCTCCTTGATCGTCGCCTTTCCGGTGTCGAAGCGGATGTCCAGGGCGATGAATCCCTGCGAATCGAGGGCGTCCAGAATGTCGTTGGCCGTGACCTCCTGGACCAGGGCCTTCTTCTCGATGATCGTCAGGCGATAGCCGCCGCCGTCAAAGGCCCTGACATCGACCCAAAATTCGCTTCCTTCACGCACAATCTTCAGGTAGGCGTTCCATCGGTCCTGATAGATGACTTTGCCGCCTATTTTCTGGGCGGCGTTGATGTAATTGCGCAGGATCTGGAGGGCCGAGGGAGCGGGCGAGCCTTCCACGAGGGAATAGTTGAGATAGGTTTTGGCGCCCTCGACGACGGTCGTGTTCCCCGCTTCGTCAAGATAGAATTCGTGGCTGTCGAAGTCGCTGGCTTCGCAATCCTCGATGTAGTGATTCGGCATGCGGGTGAACAACGGATGGTCCTTGCAGCCCTCGGCGTCCGTCTGGGCTATGAGGAGGCTGAAGCCCGCCAAGAGAAAAAGCGCCGCAAAACAAAAGCCTTTTTTGGATTTCATGTAAACTCCTCTTTCCGGACAGGGAATCATGCGCGCTCCCGCGCTTGAGCCGAATGATAATCCCATTTTTCCTAATATTCAATACTTCCAACCCGAACATCATGGCAAGCTGATACTTATCATTTCACCCGTGGTCGGCGAGTTCCCCTGAACCGCTCACGATTCATGACAGTGAGGCTGAGACGCCTGAGACCGGCGCCGCGAAAAGATGCGATTATTCGATTCAGGTCTTTCGACGTGAGTTCGAGGCAGGAGAGCGCCGCGAGGCGGTCAATTCGGCCTTGAGCGGTATGCTGTCAAGCCGCTAGACCCGGAGCGCGGACCGAAACAAGGAGCGGACAAGCTTGATGAATTTCAGCCCGCCGCGGCGGCGCGCCATGGTGACATAAGTATGGCGGAGCGTCGGAGGCACGTCCCTCTGCTCGGCCTCGGGCTTCCGGACGAGGGTCAGGCTCCGCGTCGGGCAGGTCAGGACGCACAGCCCGCAGCCGATGCAGCGGACGGAGTCGAGTTCAATCCCCTGCCCGTTTCGTCTCGTCAGCGCCCCCATGGGGCAGCGCTCGAGGCACGTGCCGCAGTCCGAGCACGCATCCTGCCGCAGGGTTGCGCGGAACGGGGAGGAAACAAACTCCGCCGGCCGGGGATGGGACTTGATCGTCCGCAGGACGCCGCAGCAGCCGCAGCACATGCAGATATTGGCGATTTTTTTGGCGTTCGACGGCTGGAGGACAAGCTCGGCCTCTCCGGCCCGTCTGATCATGGCCAGGGCTTCTTCCCGGCTTATGACTCGGCCCATGCCGTTCCGGTCATAATAGTCCACGGCCCGGCCCATGATCAGGCAGGCCTCCTCTGGCTTGTCGCAGCCCTGGCCCATCATCGTCCGTTCCCGGCGGCAGATGCAGGGCGCCGCGAGAAAGCGGTCTTGGCCGCGCAGCATGTCCTCCGCATTCTCGTGGGCCAGGATCTCGTGCCGGACGGGGAGGCTCTCCATGACGGGCACGGTCCGCAGCTGCGGGGTCTTCTTCCAGGGGCTGTCCGTGATCAGAGTCGGCAGGTATTCTTCCATGTCCCGGATGAGCTCCGGCCGGAGCCTATTGACCTGGAACTCCCAGATACCGATGACGAACTGGTTGGCGCTGTAGCGGAGGCCGCTCTTCTCGTCCTCGAGGCGATAGATGAGCCCTTTGCGCGCCATGGCTTCGAGCTTGCGTGCGGCTTCGGACGCGGACAGCCCCGCCCGGCGCGCAACCGATTCCGGGGACTCGGGAAGAACGGAAAGACGCAAGGCCAGTTTCGCCTCGTCCTCGTTGAAAAGCGTTCTCAGAATGCGGAGCTCGACGCCGCTCTTTGTCGGAGGGAAGCCGGCCGGAAGGTCGTCCAGGTGTCGGGCCAGGCGCCTATAGACATCCCCTCGTTTCCGCACGGTGAAGGACAATATCCTAAGCCCCTCTCAAGGTCAAGACGGGAGCCGGGTCACAAATTCGATAGACCAGAGACGGATGTCCCCGCCCTGCCGGCGCAGAGGGCCGGAGGCCTGATATTGCCGATAGACAAGGGTCATTTTCACAGGAACGAAAAAATCAATCGATGAATTGACTGTATATACAAGTTTTATTATTATCCCCCGGACACAAAAAAGTTCTTTCTGCTGCGCAAGCGAAATTCATAAAAGAGGAGCGCCTGTCACGATGATCACTCGCCGACTCATCAAACTCGCGGCCGTCATCACGGCCGTCACTTTATCGACGGCCCTGCCCGGGATGGCCCAAGCTTCGCGTCGCGATATTTCGCTCTCGTACGGCATCATCACTCTCGACCAGATGCTCGACGTCTGGGTGGACGTCCTAACCGCCGTCATCACCCTCGGGACCTACACAAAGCAGTACAATGACTTCAGCGGCGCTCCGTTCCTTTCGTATCGTTACGCTCCCCCCGGACGCATCGCCCTGGGTCTCGCTCTCGGAACCTTCAACTCGGGAGGAGATCTCTTTTTTTCGGACACGAAGAGGGGTGAGTTTAGAGAAACGAGCTATATCGGCGCCGCCGAAATCAGCTTCCGTTGGATCATGGCCCGCTCGTTCCAGCTGTATTCAGGCCTGGGCGCCGGGGCGAACTTCAAGGAAGGCCGATACACCACCACCGATGACAACCGAGCGGATAAGACTTCAAGCACGCGGTTCACCTTCCATCTCAATTTGATAGGGTTCAGGGTGGGCCGAAACATAGGCTTCTTCGGCGAGCTCGGCGTAGGATACAAGGGAATTTTCAGTATCGGGCTCAACGGCCGGTTCTGAGCTCCCGGCCGCCCCCGGTGATCTCCGCTCCCGGGACCGCGGGCGGGTCCGGGGCGGCGATGGGGCGGGTCATTGTTTTTCGGTCGCGGCAGTTCGAAGCCACCCTTTCGCCCCGCTCGTCCCATCGAACTATCATGTTGAAGTATAAAAGAGAGCTCGGGTGGCGTCAAGGGAAGGACAGTTAGAAAAAATATTCGACCGGGGGCCAGAGACCATCAATATCTCTTGAAAAGCGACTCGAGTCGGCGGAGGCCTGTCCGCGACAAAAGTGAGCATCAGTCGGTGAGGAAGGCGATGACGAGCAGCGCGTAAACCGGGGTCGCGTCTACACTTTCCACTTTAGGCGCGTCAATTCCAATAATTTCTTCATGATGGAAAAAGCAGAAAGATGAAAAAAGTGGAAAGTGCAGACGCGACCCCGTCTTAAAGCTTCTTCCGTGTGTACTCGATCAGGCCGCCGGCCTGGATGATGCCCAGCACGGACTCGGGGAAGGGCGGGAAGCCGAATTCCCGGCCGCTCGCAGCGCGGATCTTTCCCGCGGCGAAATCGACCTCGACCTCGTCGCCTGCCTGGAGTGCGTCCGCGGCCTCAGCCGACTGGAGGACCGGCAGCCCGAGGTTGATGGCGTTGCGGTAGTAGATGCGGGCGAAGGAGCGGGCCACGACGGCCTGCACACCGGCGTATTTCAGGCAGGCGGCCGCCTGTTCGCGCGACGAGCCGCAGCCGAAGTTTTTCCCGGCGACGACGACGTCTCCCGGCCGGACCTTCTCCGCGAATTCCGGGTCGAGGTCCTCGAGGGCGTGCTTGGCCATCTCCTCGGGCGGCATGAGGACGTAGGTGTACTTGCCGGCGAAGATGACGTCGGTATTGACGTTATCCCCGTATTTCCAGACTTTTCCCTTCATGGCTGAACTTTCCTCGGGTCGGCGATGGCCCCCGCCAAGGCCGAGGCCGCGACCGTGGCCGGGGAGGCGAGGTAAATCTCGGAGTCGCGGCTCCCCATCCGGCCCCGGAAATTGCGGTTGGCCGTGCTGACCGTAGCCTCGCCCGCGGCCATAAGCCCCTGATGGGCGCCGAGGCAGGGGCCACAGCCCGGGTTGAGGATGAGGCAGCCGGCTTCGGCGAAGACGGCCAGAAGGCCGCGCTTGGCGGCCTCGAGGTAAACCTGCTGGGAGGCGGGCAGGACGAGGCAGCGCACGTTCTTGTTCACCCGGCGTCCCTTGAAAATGCTGGCGGCCGCCTCCAAATCCTCGAGCCTGCCGTTGGTGCAGGTGCCGATGAGCGCCTGGTGGATTCTCGTCCCCTCGACCTCGGTCAAGGGCTTGACGTTATCCACCGTGTGCGGGCAGGCGACTTGGGGGACGAGCGCGGCCAGGTCATAGGCCAGGGTCTTCTCGAACCGGGCGTCGGGGTCGGAGAAGACCTCCTCGCCTTCCGCGCCCGTTCTCCC
>CAZFTV010000072.1:0-1625 GCA_964521765.1 uncultured Eubacteriales bacterium | reverse complement strand
GAAGCGGGGGGCGAGGCTGAACTCCTTGGCCGCCTCACCGCCGAACTCCAGGGCCCGGTAGTCGGCCATGTCCGCCCCGCCGTCGCCGATGATCTTGAGGGCGGCGTCCTTGGCCGAAACGCCCGGAGAAAATTTTCCCCTGAACTCCACCCGGATCGTGTCCGGCACGCGAAGCCAGATCTCGTCCACGGCCCAGATCGAAGCCGTCTCGGTCCGGCCGATGCCCGCGCTGAAAGCGCCCAGGGCGCCGTAGCTCGTCGTGTGGGAGTCCGAGCCCACGATGAGGAGCCCCGGCCGGGCGAACCCTTCCTCGGTGAACACCTGGTGGCAGACGCCCCGGTGGACGTCGAAGAAATTCTCTATCCCCTGCTCCGCGACGAACTCACGGATGCTCTTGTGGTTCTGGGCGTATTTCTCCTCGGAGGCCGGGACGATGTGGTCCAGGACCATGACGATCTTGTCCGGCCTCTTCACCCGCTTGAGTCCGAGCTTCCGGAATTCCTTGATGATGGCCGAGGAGTTGTCGTGGGATAGGACGTAATCCGGGGAGACGGTGACCACGTCCCCGGCCCGGACCGGACGGCCGGACCGGCTGCCGAGGACTTTCTCAGAAAAGGTCAAACCCATGGGCTGCCTCATGGAAAACGGGGACGCGCGCCGCCTTCAAGAGAATTCGGAACATGCCCCCTTTTTCATTCATGGACATAAGGTCAATAGGTATTGTCCCCCTATTTCAGGACGTCGAAGTTGACGAAGTCGGCGTGGTTGACGATGACGGCCTCGGCCGTGCGGCGCAGGCCGTCGCCCTCCTTGGAGTGGGCGGCGATGACGTGCACCACTTCCTCGGGCAAGCCGTGCTTGTAGGCGAACGCCGCGCCCGAGACGGGGTGCCGCAGAAGCTCGCCCGAGGCGCTTTTTACGAACCGCTCCCCCTTCTTCGCGTACTCAAACATCTTGCCCACGTCGTGGAGCAGCGCGCCGCTGAGCAGGCGGTCGCGGTTGACGGCCACGCGGCCGCGGTAGGCCCGGACCAGTTCATCGGCGATCTTCAACGCGCAGCGAGTGACGGCCAGGGTGTGCTCGACCAGATTGACCGGAGTGTCGGCGATGAGGAGAGTGAAGGGCATCTTCGCCAGGTCGTCGAAGGTCCAGCCGGCCTCCCTCATGGCCTCGAGCCAGACCGCGGTCGTTTTCTCCCTGAGGTCGGCGTCCTCGACCTCTCCGAACTCGGGCATGAGCTTGAGCAGTTTCTCTTTCATTCAAACCTCCCTCTCGGGCGGGCCGTCGTATTCAAACTCCTCGGGATGGACCTTGCGCATGGGCTTCATCCGCGTCTTCTCCTCGTGGACGTGGGCCACGAGCCCCGGCACGCGGGCGATGATGAAAAAGGCGTTGCCCAGCTCGGGCGGGAACCCCAGGTCGCAGAGCAGGGCGGCGATCGCGCCGTCGACGTTGATCGGCAGCGCCTTGCCCGTCGATCGCGCCAAGGCCGCCTCGACGGCCCGGGCGATCCGGACGTGGCGGCCCGCCAGCTTCAGCTCCTCGGCCAGGCTGAAGAGCTTGGCCGTGCGCGGGTCCTTGGTGTGCAGGCGATGCCCGAACCCCGAGGCCTTCCCGCCCGCTTT
>CAZFTV010000071.1:420-9219 GCA_964521765.1 uncultured Eubacteriales bacterium | reverse complement strand
GGAGTCGAATTGGGGCAGGTTGTGGTCGGAGAGGACGAGGTCGAAGGTCCACTTCTCCAGGGCGGCCCGCATCTCCACGGCGTTGGAGGCCGTCTCGAAGGCGACCTTGAACTCCCCCTTTTCCAGGGCCCGGACGCTCAGGGCTGCGTCGCTCGAGGAGTCCTCGACGATCAGAATCGAGAGGGAACGTTCCATGAGAGCCTCATTTCTCCGGCGGCGGCTCGTTCAACAGCAGCCAGTACATCCCGAGCTGGCGGATGGCCTCGGCGAAGAGGAGGAAATCCACCGGCTTGCGGATATAGCTGTTGGCTCCATGCAGGTAGCTTTGGATGAGATCTTCCTCTTGTTTTGAACAGGTGAGAATGACGACCGGGAGGAGCCTGGACCGCTCGTGGGCGCGGATCTTCCGCAGGGTCTCGAGCCCGTCCATCGCCGGAAGCTTGAGGTCCATGAGGATGACGGCCGGAAGCTCGTTGAGGGGTTTGCCGGACCGGGGGTCCGCGCCGAGAAGATAATCGAGAGCCTCCTTTCCGGTGTGGGCGACGATGAGTGCGTTGGATATGTTGTTCTTTATGAATGCCCGCTTGGTCAGCTCGATGTCGCTGTCGTTGTCCTCCACGAGAAGAATTTTTTTGGTATTCATGCCGACTCCTCCAGGGAAAAATAAAATTTCGTTCCCTCGCCGGGCTTGGCCTCGACCCAGATGCGGCCGCCGTGGCGGTTGATGATATTCTGGACGGTCGCCAAGCCGACGCCCGTCCCGGGGAAATCCGTTGAGCTGTGCAGGCGCTGGAACATCTTGAACAGCTTGGAAGCGTAGGCCATGTCGAAGCCGACGCCGTTGTCGCTGATATAAAAGGCTTTTTTCCCGTCCTGCTCGACCCGGCCGAACTCGATCACCGCCGGCGACCGATGACGGCTGAACTTGAATGCGTTGTCGAGAAGATTGCTCAGGACGATCTCCAGGAGGCGGGCGTCTCCCCGCGCTTTCAGCCTCTTTTCAATCACGCACTGGATGCTTCGGGAAGGATTTTCCCCCTGCAGCCGGGAGACGATGGCCTCGGCCAGGGAGGTCATGTCCACGCGCTGCCAGTTGATCTCGCCGCGCGTCTCGCGCGAAAAACGAAGCACGTCGTCGATGAGCCGGCCCATGCGCTGGGTTTCCGAACGGATGCGCTCCAGGTGCAGGCGCCCTTCCTCGTCGAACTTTTCGTAATAGTCTTCCAAGAGAGCCAGACTCCAGCCGTCGATGCCCCGCAGGGGGGCGCGCAGGTCGTGGGAGGCGGAATAGGCGAAGGCTTCGAGCTCCTTGTTGGCCGCCTCGAGCTGGGCGGTGCGGTCGCGGACGCGTTGCTCGAGCTCGGCATTGAGCTTGCGGATTTCCTCCTCTGCCAGCTTCTGGTCCTCCACGACGCTGAGCAGCACGAATCGCGCCTTCTCGGCCTCCCCGAGAAACCGGCGCGTCTCGGCCAGGGCCGTCTCCGCCCGCTCCTCGGCCTGCCGGAGCTCGACCATCCTCCACACGCCGTCCATGAGCAAAGAGAGCTGGAGCGAGTCCGACTCGTCGTAGTCTGTCTCCTTGTTGGCCACGCCCACCACGGCCACGATGGCGTCCCCCTTGAAGACGGGCATGGTCAGGTACTTGAGAAGCTTGACGTGCCCCTCCGGGTATCCTTTCTTGAGGGGATGTCGCGCGGGAAAATCATTGAGGACGATGGGCCCGCGCTGCCGGACGGCCTCGCCCCACACGCCGGTTTTTTCCAGATCATTGCGCGCCTGCGGGCTCTGGACGCTGCATTCTTGCATCACGTCCTTCGACCAGGTGTTGAGCACGAACTGCTTTTTATCCTCATTATAGAAATAGATATAGCCGATCCGGCTGTCGGTCAGGCTGATGGCTTCGTTCAGGGCGACATCGAGAAAATCCTGCGTGGGCAGGGCGTGGCGCTGCAGAATGGCCGCCAGGCTTCGGAGCCGCTCCAGGTCCCGGAGGCTCTTGCCCAGGACATCCTGTTTCGCGCGCTCGGAGAAGTAGAGGTTCTGGTAGAGCAGACGATGCCGGTGGTTATAGATCAGCGCGGTCAGCCCGCCGGCCATGATGAGGCCGAGGGCGACGAAGAGCAGAATCATCCGGCCCCGGGAATGCGCTTCAGCCAGGACCTCGCTCATGTCCATTTTTGCCACCAGATGCCAGTCCGTACCGGGGATGCTCCTGATATCGGACAGGACTTTGACCCCGCGGTAGTCACGTCCCGCAAATTCTCCGGAGACGCCCAGGACGGCCCGGACCGCGGGCGCTTCTTCGCGCCTGAGCGGGAGCCGCGTGGTGAGGGGCGGGCCGGACCGGAAGCGGAGCTTGTTGAGGAAAAGGACATGGTCGCCGTCCCGGCGGACGAGCAGCGTCTCCGCGCTCTTGCTCGAGATGGCGCGCACAGCGCAGATGAGGACGAGGATTGGACGAGAGGGTAGAGATAGTCCTCCGGGTCGGTGCGCAGGAGAACGACGGCGGCCGGCCGACGCGCCTCGTCGAGGATGGAGACCGCGACATCCAGGTGCACCCGGTCCGACTCCCGGCTTAAAAAGAATTCGCTGAAAGCCGCCTTGCCCGACGCGGCGGCCGACTGAACGAGCTTTATCGCGTCGTCCTCGAGGGCCTCAAGATTGGGCTCGAGCGAAAACAGGAGGCGGCCGTCAGGCAAGGCCAAGATCATGTTCTGGTAGCGATAGGATTTGCGGATGACCTCCAACTCGGCACGGACAGCCGCCTCCGACGCTTGGTTGCCGGGGGCCCTGAGCCAGCGGAGAATGCAGTCGCTCATGAGCTCCGACGAGACAACCCGGGCATCGGAAAGGCGCTCGCTCCGCCAGGCCGAGATCTGGCCGGCCTTCATCCCGGCAACCGCACTCAGAGCGCTGTATTGATGGTCCAGGATGTCCCGGTATTCCCCGCGGTAGAATAGGGATCCGACGACTGCGAGCGTCACGGTTGCGGCGGCGAACAAGCCGAAAAGGAGAGTCTTAGAAACACGGCCGAGCCCGGCTTTATTCATGGGCATCCCGCAGTCACTCCTTCGGCACTTCCTGGGCGCTGGCGTAGCGGGGCGGCTGTCCGGCCCGGGCCAGAAGCTCGTTCACCTCCCGCTTCAAGTCGAGGATGCGCGTTTCGCGGCCGAGCGTGGCCTCCTGCCAACGACGCAGCTCCTCGAGCTGCTTCTGGATCTTCTCCCCGGCCCTTCTGCGCTCCAGGGCTTCCACAAGGGCTACCGAAAGCGCTTCGACGGCTTCCAGGTCTTCCGGCATATAGCCTGATGGTTTGTTGGCCAGGGAGATCATTCCGATGGTCCTGCCCGCGTGTTTCAGCGGGACGCACAGAAAGGCCGTCAAATCGGGATGTCCGCCTGGGAGACCCGCCCAGTCGGCATGTGAAGCGGGGTCGTTCGTCAACAACGGTTCGCCCTCCCTCAGGACTCGCCCCCAGAGGCCGCGGACTTCCATGTTCTTGAGCAGGTCGGCGGCCCGGTCCCTGCTGATCTTGGAAGAGTGGCCGCTCAGGGCGATTGTGTCCAGGCGGCCGCGCGGGTTCAGCTCGCCGATCCAGCCGAAGGCGCTTTCGGTCAGCCGTTCCGCCACCCTGAGACAGACGCGGGCGATATCCACGTCCGTCTTGCTCCGCAAGGTTTCTTGAAGCACGATGTTCATGGCTTCCCTGACCGCGTGCTGATGAAGGAGTGCCGTTTCCGCCTCTTTGCGCGCGGTGATGTCGCGGCAGATGATCAGCAGCCCGCTGTACTCCCCGGGGTTGATTTCCAGGGGCGACGACGACAGCTCTCCCCAGAAGGGCCGGCGGTCATGTTTCAGGAGCCTGTATTCCCTCGTGTCCGGGCCGGCCCGGCCGGAGAGGATTTCCATCAGGCGTTCGCCGACCCGGTGATGATCTTCGGGAGCGACCCAGTTGAGCATCGATTCGCCGGTGACGGACAGGTCCGGAGGGGCCTCGAACAGGTCATGAGCTTTCCGGGAGGCAAAGGCGATGACCCCTCCGGCGTCGATGATGATGATGGCGTCGGGCGAGGTATCGACCAGAGTGCGGTAATACGACTCCGAAGTGCGCAAAGCTTCTTCCGCTTTTTTCCGTTCGGTGATGTTTTCGACCGTACCCTCGTAGTAGAGGGGCTTGCCCTCCGCGTTGCGGACGAGCCGGGCGCTCTCGCGGATGTAGATCGTCGAGCCGTCCTTCTTTTTCCAGCCGGATTCCAGCCCGACCACTTCTCCCTCGTGCTCGAGGCGTTCGCTGAACTTTCGGCGCGGATAATCGGGATGATAGCCCTCCGCTTCCAGGTTGCGGGCCGCCAGGTCCTCGAACGAGTCGTAGCCGAGCATCCGCACCAGGCACTGATTGGCCAGCATGATGCGCCCCTCGGGCGTGGTCCGGTACAGCCCGATCGTGGCGTTTTCGTAAAGCTCGCGGAATTGCTGCTCGCTCTTTCTCAGCGCTTCTTCCATCTGCAGGCGCTTTGTGACATCGCGGAAGCTCCAGACGCGTCCGATGACCGAGTCCTTGAGCCGTTGAGGCCGGCTGTACCTTTCGAATATCCTCCCGTCCTTGAATTCAAGGACGTCAAAGCTCTCCTCCTCGGGATGGGCATAGAGGTCCCGGACCTTTCCGAGAAAGGCTTCCGGTTCCCTCAACTGCCCGAGAACGTGATTCAGGGCGCAGTCGTCGTCTCTCGTCTCGAGCACTTCGGCCGGGATGTTCCACATTTGCGCGAACTGTCGGTTGTGCCCGACAATCCTGCCCTCTCGGTCGACGACAAGGATTCCGTCGGCGGTCGATTCGAGCGTCGACTGGAGGAGGGATATCGTTCTCGCCAGGGCTTCATCCATCCGCTTGCGATCGGTGATATCGCGGACGACGCTCAGGATATGCGGGCTGTTTTCGAACTCGATGATTTCCCCCGAGACGAGGCCGGTCAGGACCGCCCCGGATTTCATCCGGAAACGGGCTTCAAAGCCTGCCACCCGGCAGGAGCGTTGGAGCTGTGCGACGTATTCGTCGCGGGCCGCGGGCTCCGCCCATAAGCCCAGCTCGGCAACGGTGCGGCCGATCAGTTCCTCGGGAGCAAAGCCGGTGAAACGGGAGACGGCCTCGTTGACCTCGACGAGGCGGCCGTCGCCGAGGGACGAAATCAGGATGGCGTCCTGACTCGAACGGAACGCTTTGGCGAACTTCTCCTCCGAGAGGCGCAGGGCGTCCTCCGCGCGCTTGAGGCCGGTGATGTCCGTGAACGTCCCCTCGATAGCCGCCGGCTGTCCTGTTTCGTCTCTAATCAGGCGGGAATTGACCAGGGAGACCAGCTCACCGCCGTTAACCGCCTTGGCCTGAATGATATAATTCGTGATACGGCCATGCTTCATCAGCTCGCCTAGGTAGGCGGCCCGTTCGTCCGGGTTCTGCCAGAATTTGCCCAGCTGGATCCCTCTCAGGTCTTGGGCGGCGTCATATCCGAGAATCCGATTGAAAGCCAGGTTGTGGTCCTTCAACTGGCCGTCCATCGTGCACCGGTAATATCCCACGACGAGATGCTTCAGCGTTTCGCGCAGATTCTTCTCGGTCTCCCTAAGCATCCGTTCTTCCCGGGCCTCAGCGTCGATATTCTTGGTTTTCATGATTTTCTAGGCTCGCCGGCAAAAGCCATGGATTTCTGAGGAAAAAGACGCAAGGGAGGGCAACGGGAGGAACGGTTGGTCCGCGGCGCCTGTGTTTCGAAACCCCATGCTCCGCCTTCGGGTATTCCCCGATCCTAGGGCCGATAATACCCAATGTCTGTAATTTTATTATGACAGATTCAAGCACAAAATCAACTCCCCCGGTTTTTCCCCTTCTAATGCGGCCCTGTTGTTGCGTCGGTCGGCCTCTCGGTCCGCGTCAACGGTGACGGATTTTGAGACGGTGGTTTTTGAAGTCCGTGTGGATGATGACGAACTCGTCCTGGAGCACGCGGGTCTTGCGGAAAGCCGTCGGCTGTCCGTCCAGGGTCACCTCGAGCTCCTCGGGGCCCACCTCCCGCGACTCGTCGGCGATGAACATCCAGGGCAGGAGGACTTTGACCCTGCCCGTCCCGGAGAAATTGCTGTTGAAGTCCAGGATGAGCGTCTTGCCGTCGGCCAGCACGCGGTGCTCGTAGGCCAGGAAAAGATCCGCCGCGGGCAGGTAGGCATGGACTTTGGCGGACTCACCCCCCAGCTTGGGTTCCAGATGTGTTTCCCTGGCCGACATCTTCAGCCCGAAGTACCCCCGGAAAAGCGCCAGGCCCAGGCTGCCGGCGCTGCCGCTGAAGAAGTCGCTGCCCCGGGGAGTTCCTCGCGGCTCGTCCCATTCGGAGAGCCCGCCGTTGGCGACGCACTTGCGGACGATTTCCAGGAGCTTATCCTTGGCCGCGCGGCTGAAGCCGTTTTCGAAGAGCGCATAGACGAGCTTCCCGCCGAACCAGTCCCACAGCCCGCCGTTTTGGTATTCGAAGGGCTCGTCCACGGCGGGATGCTTGAACGCTCCGGCTGGATAGGGCGGCAAAAGAACGCCGCTGGCCGTGGGCAGGCCGAAGGTCTTCTGCAGCTCCAGGGCCTTGTTCAGGATGAGGCTGCTCTGTGTTTCGTCGGCCAGGCCGGTCAGGACGGCGGTCACGTTGCCGCCCATGGCGAACATGCCGTCCTCGTCGAAGTCATGGACGAAGCCGGGGTTGAGGTGAATGTGGACGCGGTAAAATCCCCGCTCCGGCTGCCACAGCCGGGCGTTGACGTTTTTTTTGCTCGACTCGGCCTGGACCGTCCAGAACATGGCCTTTTCCTTGAGGCCGGCCGCCTCCATCATGGCCCACTTGAGCATATCCGCCAGGTCGAGGGCGGCCCGGTAAAACATGGCCTGGTCATAGATGTCCGCCGTCCAGCGGGTGGAGGGGCCGGCATAGACGGCCTGCCGGTCGGCGTCCGCGTCCTCGACGTCGCCCCAGTCGATCGTATGCGCCCCGATGACCAGGCCCAGGTCTTCGTCGAAACGGTCCTCCAGGACATAGAGGAGGGCGCGTTCCAGGCGCTCGAGAACGGTCCTCCCCAGGACGGATTTTTTCAACCAGGGGGCGCCCAAGAGCTGCGCGGCGTGGAAAGCCGCTTGAACCGCGCTCGATTCCTGATCGGTTTCAACGCTGTTCTTGTCCGTCACCCCCCTCGAGTCGAACCAATCCCGGAGGGACCCGGATTCCTCCTGATGGGCCAGGTGTTCTTCGAGCCAGGAGGTGAGATCATCGGCGTCGTAAAACCAGCGGCTGGAGGGAAGGATGGTCGCCGCGTCCCTGATCCAGACCTGGGGGTAGCCGGACCCGGCCCGAAATCCGGAGACGGTCCCGGTTTTCCCCGAGAATGCCACGGCGTTCCGGTTGAGCGTGATGCGGATGAGTTTGAGGAGAGACGCCAGTTCACGGCGGCTGGAGCGGAAACCCGTGGAAGTGCCGTAGCTCAGAGTCAGAGGCTCCGCAAATTCCGGCCACGGTCTGGCCTTGACGGCCAGCGCCGCCAGCTTTGTCCTGGCGCCGTAATCCTTGAACCAGGCCGTTCCCTCCCGCACCAGGTCCGGCTCGAGGTGATACCGTCCCTTATCCAGGGGCGCTTTGACCTTAAGGGTGAGCGTCGCCGTTCCCCCGGGCTGGACGTCCTCGGCGAAAGGGAATCGCTCGTTGTCGAAGCGGATCATCCGCCGCTCGAAATCCCTGAGATGATAGGAGAGAAGGATGGGATGATCCCCGGAGGACGACCACGTTTTTTTCCCGATGTTGGTCACGGCGACTTTCAGCGAGAAAAACTCTCCCTCCCAAGCCTGAACGTTTTTTGCAGGGAAGGAAAACGCGCAGTCGTAATCTTTTTTCTGGGCGTTCCTGAGAGAGGCCTCCTCGTTCCGACAGCCGCCCGGGAGCAGGGCCAGGGCGGCTGCCAGGAGCGCGGGGACGGTTCGCCCTTTCCAAGTCCGGCGCACGGTCCCGCTGGTCATGTCAACAGATCCTGGGCAGGAGTTCGGAGGTCAGGGGTTCGAGCCTTCGCAGGCCGCCGGCCAGGGTGGCCAGCAACAGCTCGCCCGGACGGCCGACCTTATCTTCGGCCCGGCCGACGATGGCGGCCTTTCGACCCTGCGGATGCCGGCGGAGCGAACGCAGGACGGCCTCGGCCTTTTTCTCCGCGACGACCATGACCGCCCGGCCTTCGCAGGCCAGGTAGAGGGGGTCGATGCCCAGGAGCTCGCAGGCCCCCCGGACCGGCCTGGAGAGGGGAACGCGTTCCTCCTCGAGCAGAAGGGAGCAGGGAAGTCTTTCGGCCAGCTCGGACAGGTTGGTGGCCAGGCCGCCGCGGGTGATGTCCCGCATCCAGAGCGCCCCCTGTTTCCAGAGGGGAAGCAGGAAACGGAGCGGCGCGCAGTCGCTTTTCACAGAGGACTTCAAACTGAAATCTCCGCGGGCGAGCAGCACGGCCAGGCTGTGCTCGCCCAGGGTTCCCGTGACGATGACCGCGTCGCCGGGGCGGATCCGATGCGGCTCGGCCCGCGCCGTGATGCGCCCCACGCCCGAGGTGATGATGAACAGCTTGTCGGCCTGGCCGCGGCGGACGACCTTGGTATCGCCCGTGACCACCTGGACGCCCGCCCTGGACGAGGCGCGGGCGATCGAAGCCAGGACGCGTTTCAAGTCCCCCTCCGGCAGGCCTTCTTCGATCACAAAAGCGATGCTCAAATACAGCGGTTTGGCCCCCAACATAGCT
>CAZFTV010000071.1:0-410 GCA_964521765.1 uncultured Eubacteriales bacterium | reverse complement strand
GGCAGGCCCTCTTCGAGGATCATCGACACCGCGAGAAACTCGGGCACAGCCCCCGATACGACCAGGTCATTCACCGTGCCGTTGACGCACAGCGTTCCGATGTCCCCTCCGGGGAAAAAAATGGGGTCCACGACATAGCCGTCCGTAGTCAACGCCGTTTCCCGGAGGAGATGAGCGGCGTCCGGCAATGTCTTGAGCAAGGGGCTGCGAAACGAGCCTAGGATATGACTTCTGAGAAAATCTCTCATCAAACGGCCGCCGCTGCCCAGCTCCAGGCTCACCCGTCCTTGGGGCAGGACCGGGGCCCGGGAGCCGGAGCGCCGCGGCCGCTTTCGCTCGGGGGGAGACTCGGGCGGACGATGGGGGCTCATGATTTTGGATACTTATAATACACCAGGCAGGCGCCCTCG
>CAZFTV010000070.1:8989-9240 GCA_964521765.1 uncultured Eubacteriales bacterium | reverse complement strand
GCCGGCCCGGGTTTTGGGCGCGGCGCGAAGGGGGATGGCGGGGGCGGGAGAGGGCGCCGGCCGGACGGCCGTCTTCTGCGCTTCGGCCAGGGCGGCCCTGGGAGCGACCAGGGTCCGGCTGACGTCGGAGGGGTCGATGAACTGGAATTCGTACTGGTCGAACTTGAGCTTGTCTCCCGAGCGCAGGCGGCTGCGGGGGGCGACGCGCAGGCCGTTGACGATGTCGCCCAGCGAGCTGGGCTTTATGATGA
>CAZFTV010000070.1:7342-8976 GCA_964521765.1 uncultured Eubacteriales bacterium | reverse complement strand
CCTGGACCTTGAGGATTTTGGCGTGATGGCCCGAGATCGTATTCTCATCCATGCGCAAGTCGCAATCGCGCGCCCGACCGACCAGGAATTCGTCCTTGACCAGCTTGTAGGTGTTGTCCTTGTAGATCTCGCTCAAGCCGATCAGAACGACTTCGATATCTTTTTCGTTGTCCATGGGGTTCTCCTCTCTCAGGAAGTATTGTATGAAACACCCGAATGGGAATTCAATACAATTTTTCGGCCGGGCCGGGAGGGCGGGAAGAATTCCTCCGGGTCGGCATTGACAATTTCAGGCAATGGTCATTTAATACCGGAAAGGAACGAGAGCGGAGAGGAATCGCCATGCGGGACATCCGAGAAAAAATCTGCGAGGTCAAAGATTTTCCCAAGCCGGGCATCGGGTTCAAGGACATCACCCCGGTGGTCCTCGACGCGTCGACCTTCAAGAACTCCGTAGACGCCCTGGCTTCCTGGGCCGAGCCGCGGCGCCCTCAGCTCATCGTGGGCGTCGAGTCGCGGGGATACCTGTTCGCCGCGCCCCTGGCCTACAAGCTGGGGCTGGGAATGGCGCTCATCCGTAAAAAAGGAAAATTGCCGCGACGGACGGTCTCCGTCCAGGCCCCGAACGAATACGCCGTAGAATTCTTCGAGATGCACGACGATGCGGTCCGGGCCGGCCAGCGAGTGATCATCATCGACGATTTGATCGCCACGGGCTCCTCCTCCATCAGCTCCATCGAGCTTGTCCAGGCTCTGGGAGGACAGGCGGCGGGCTTCGGCGCCCTGGTCGAGCTTTCGTTCTTGAACGGAGTGGAAGCCATTCGGAGAGCGCATCCGGAAGTCGAGGTCTTCAGCGTGATCCGTTTCGAATCATGAAGGAGGGACCATGAGCATCCTCCGGGGGATCGACGGGCTCTTCCGTCTGCGGGAGAACGGCACGACACTGGGCCGGGAGGCGCTGGGCGGCACGAGCACCTTTATGACCATGTCCTACATCATCTTTGTCCAGCCGGCGATCTTGTCCAAGGCCGGCATGGATGCCGGCGCGGTCATGACCGCCACCTGCCTGGCCTCGGCCCTGGCCACGATCCTGACCGGGCTTCTGGCCCGTTATCCCATCGCCCAGGCGCCGGCCATGGGGCACAATTTTTTCTTCGCTTACACGGTCTGCGGCGCCGCGGCCGCCGGCGGCCTGGGGTACTCCTGGCAGGTGGCCTTGGGGGCCATCGTCCTATCCGGCCTGCTCTTTGTCATCTTGTCTCTCCTGGGAGTCTGGGAGAGGCTCGTGGCGGCTATTCCCGATTCGCTGAAGTACGCCATCGCCGCGGGCATCGGCCTGCTCATCGCCTTTATCGGCCTCCAGTACGGAGGGCTGGTGGTATCGAACCCCGGAGCGCTTGTTCAGATTGGCGATTTCTCGAGCCGGCCGGCGCTCTTGGCCTTGGCCGGACTGGCGCTGACCATCATCCTCATGACACTTCGGGTCCCGGGCGCTATCCTTCTGGGCATTATCGCCACCGCCCTTCTGGGTCTGCCCCTGGGCGTCGTGAAGTACCAGGGGCTTGTCTCCAGCCCGCCCAGCTTGGCGCCGACGTTTCTTCAGGCAGACATCCTCGGAGCGTTCAAGTCGGGAC
>CAZFTV010000070.1:0-7249 GCA_964521765.1 uncultured Eubacteriales bacterium | reverse complement strand
GGCTTCCTCAAGGACGGCCGGCTGCCCCGGGCCAATCAGGCCATGATGGCCGACGCGCTGGGAACAGTGGGCGGGGCGCTCCTCGGCACTTCGACCGTGTCGAGCTACGTGGAGAGCGCGGCCGGAATCGCCCAGGGCGCCCGCACGGGCCTGGCCAATATGTTCACCGCCCTTCTTTTCCTCCTAGCCCTTTTCTTCAGCCCGGCGGCAAGGATGATCGGCGGCGAATACTTATTCGAAGGCCGCGTCATTCACCCCGTCATCGCCCCGGCGCTCATCGTCGTCGGCTATTTCATGATGAAGTGCGTGACCCACATCCGGTGGGACGACATGACCGAGGCGCTGCCCGCCTTCCTGGCCGTGCTCATCATGCCCCTGACTTTGAACATCACCGAGGGGATCTCCATGGGATTTATATCCTACGCGCTGTTGAAGCTCCTGTCGGGTCGGGGGAGGGAGGTCCATGCCCTGGTGTATATTATTTCCGGCCTGTTTGTGCTGCGCTACATTCTCGCCTGATGGCCGGAGCTCGGAGACCGTCGGGCTTTCCTTGAAATGAGAGAACAAGGCGCCTGGGGGCGGAAATCCCCGGAAGGCTCAAAAAGGAAAGGAATCATGTTAACTTCCCAGGCGACAAGAATCGCAGCCCTGGCCGTGACCGCGGCCCTCCTGTCCGGAGCGACGTCCGCTTCGCCCCGCAAAACCGACCCGTCGCTGACCCCGTCGGGACTCCGGTGGGTGAGTCGGACCCTGGTGCGGATGAGCCTGGAACAAAAGGTCGGCCAGATGATCGGTATTCGCGCTAATGGAGGCTTCATCAGCGCGGACAGCGAAACCCTGAAGGGCCTGGAATCCCTGGTCGGAGAGCTCAAGGTCGGCGGCGTCGTCTTCTTCGCCGGACAGGTCTTCGAGACCGCCTGGCTGGCCAACCATCTTCAAAAGCGGGCTGAAATTCCTCTCCTCATGTCATCGGATTACGAGCGGGGCGCCGCTTTCCGCGTGGAGGGCGCCACAGCCTTCCCGCCGCTCATGGCCCTGGGCGCTGCCGATTCCGAGGAGCTGGCCTACCAGATGGGCCGCATCACGGCCGTCGAAGGCCGGGCCATGGGCGTCCATCAAGCCTTGGCGCCCGTGGCCGACGTGAACATCAACCCCCTCAACCCCATCATCAGCACGCGGTCCGTGGGAGAGGATCCCGAGCAGGTCGGCCGGCTGACCCGGGCCTTCGTCCTCGGCTGCCAGCGTCACGGCATGATCTGCACGGCCAAGCACTATCCGGGCCACGGCGACACGGACGTCGACACTCACCTCAACCTCGCCGTGGTGACGGCCGACCGGGATCGCCTGGAACAGGTCGAGCTCCTGCCCTTCCGCCGTCTCGTGGACGCCGGGGTGATGTCGGTCATGACCGGCCACCTGTCCGTGCCGGCGCTCGACCCGATGCCTGGCCGGCCGGCCACCCTTTCTCCGGTCCTCCTGACAGACCTGCTGCGCAGACAGATGAACTTCAGGGGGCTGATCGTCACGGACGCCATGGACATGGGGGGAATCACGACCCTCTTCCCGCCGGGAGAGGCGGCCGTCCGGGCCGTCGAAGCCGGAGCGGATATGGTTCTTCTCCCGGCCGACCCCCGGGAAGCGGCCCGGGCGCTTCTCGAAGCAGTGCGCTCCGGCCGGATCCCCGAATACAGGATCAACTCCTCCGTAAGGCGGATACTCGGGCTCAAGGCCCGGCTCGGCTTGCACAGGGACAAGACCGTCGAGCTCGAGCGGCTGCCGGAGATCATCGGCTCGGAAAATCACCGCTTCTGGTCGGCCCGGGCTTTCCGGGAATCCCTGACTCTGGTCAAGAATGAAGGCTCCGTCCTTCCCCTGGAAGCGAGTCTCTCGAAGCTCGCCGTCCTGTCCTTGAGCAGCGACGAGGATGACTACTTTGCCGGGAAGACATTCGTCCAGGAAGTTCTCAAGCGGCGGAAGGACGCTGTCAGCGGTTTCGCCGATGCGCATACCGACCCGCGGCAGGTCCAGGACTTCGTGGAAAAGGCCCGTGAAGCCGACGCGATCCTGGTTGCGCTTTTTTCCCGGCTTCAGGACAGAAAGGGCACGGTGGGCCTGAACCCGGCCCACGCCCAGGCGGTCAGAGACCTGGTTTCCGACGGCAAAAGGGTTGCAGTCGTCTCCTTCGGCAGCCCCTACTTTCTCTTGGAATTTCCGGAAACGGCCGGCTATGTCTGCGCCTACCGAGGTTCGCCCGAAGCGCAACAGGCGGCCGCCGCGGCAATGTTCGGCGAGCGCGGTTTCTCGGGCCGCCTTCCCGTTTCTCTTCCCGGGCTCTTCCCCCGGGGACATGGCCTCGCTCTGGCGGAGCGAAAGGAGGGAGAAGAATGATAAGGTCGGGGACGACGACATCGCGTCTGAATACCCATGCTCTTGACGGTCTCGAGCGGAAGCTGGCGAAGTTCCCGCGTCTGCCCCTGATCCCGTTCGCTACGCCTCTCCACGGCCTGGAAAAGATGTCCGCCCGGCTCGCCGGACCGAACATCTGGATGAAGAGGGATGACCTGACCGGCCTCGCTTTCGGCGGAAACAAGTTGCGCAAGCTGGAATATATCCTCCCCGACGCCCTGGGGCGGGGGGCGGATACGATTGTCACCTGGGGAAGCCTGCAGTCGAACTGGTGCCTGCAGACCGCGGCGGCGGCCCGCAAGTCCGGGTTGCGGACCGTCCTCATCTTGTTCAAGACCTCGGGCCTGGACCCGGAGCCCGACGGAAACCTGTTTCTCGACCTCTTGGCCGGAGCCGAGGTGCGCATCGTCGAGGCGGCTCCTGGAAAGGTCGTCTCCCTGGAGGCGGCCCTGGCTCATCTCGACGCCGCCGCGGACGAAGTCCGGTCCCGGGGGGGGAATCCCTACCTGATTCCCGTGGGAGGGTCCATGCCCGCCTGTTCCATGACGCGCCCCTTGGGCGCCGTGGCCTATGTCCGGGCGCTCGTTGAGACGGCCGAGCAGGCGCGAGACCTGGGCCTGGACGTCGGAACCATCATTCATGCCACGGGCTCGGGGGGGACTCAGGCCGGGCTGGTCGTGGGCGCCAAAGCCTTGGGACTCGACGCCAGGGTCATCGGCATCAGCGTTTCCGACGAGAAGGAGTCCTTCGCCCGGCTCGTCCTGGATATCTGCCGGCTGACAGAGGAAGCTCTAGAGGTCGAGACGCGGGTTGAGCCCGGGGATATCGTCGTCCTGGACGATTATCTCGGGCCCGGATACGGCTTCGTGGACGAGTCCGTCGCCCGGACCCTGGCCAGCGTCTTCAGGGAAGAAGCCGTGGTCCTCGACCCCGTGTACACGGCCAAGGCCATGATCGGCCTCGAAGACCTGGCGCGCCGCGGCCTCATTCCCCACGACAGGGCGACGGTGTTTTTCCACACCGGCGGCACGCCGGCGCTCTTTCCTCATCGCCGGAAGATCTTGGAGGCGGCGTAGAACGTCGTCTTCAGCGCACCCCCGCGGTTTTTAGGAACTTGAGGAACTCGTTGTTCGTGGACAGGAGCAGCCAGGTGTTGGCGTCCAGGGTCGTCCGGTACGTGTCCAGCGTTTTCCAGAACTGGTAGAACTCCGCGTCGCGGTTGAAGGCCTCGGCGTAGATGCGGGTGGCCTCGGCGTCGGCCTTGCCTTTGATCTCCTGCGCTGTTTTGTAGGCCTCGGACTGGATGCGCTTCAGCTCCCGCTCCTTCTGGCCGCGGATCTCGGCGCTCTTGCCGTCGCCCTCGCTGCGGTACATGGAGGCGATGCGCTGCCGCTCGGCGATCATGCGGTCGAAAACCTTCTGCTGGACCTCTTCGACATAGTTAACCCGCTTGATCTGGAGGTCCCGCAGCTCGATTCCGAACTCGGGCGTGATGGCCGCGGCGTTTTTCAGGATGATGCGTGAGATCTTTTCCCGGCCCATGGTCACCGTTTCCAGTTGTTGCTCAGTCTGGATGATGGCCGTCTCCCCGGTCTTTTCGAAGGGGCGGTTCGAGGTCCGGACGATTTCGATCAGGTCGGAGTTGGCCACGGCGTTCCGGGTCTCGCCGTCCAGGATGTCGTCCAGGCGCGAGTAGGCGCCCCTCTCGTCCCTGACCCTCTGGAAGAAAACCAGGGGGTTGCTGATCCGCCACCGGGCGTAGGTGTTGACCCAGATGTATTTCTTGTCCTTGGTTGGAATCTGGTTGGGGTCGCCGTCCCATTCCAGCCAGCGTTTCTCGAAATAGTTGGCTTTCTGGACGAAGGGCAGCTTGAGATGGACGCCGGGCTTGGTCACCATGTCGCCGATGGGTTTGCCGAACTGGGTGATGATCACCTGGTTGGTCTCGGTGACGATGTACAACGCTCCGGCCAGGACTAGCAGGACTAGGAGCAGAGAACCCGCCAGGAGGATGGTCTTGAGGGAGAGTTTCATTTCTTCACCTCCTCGCCCAGGTTCAAGAGGGGCATGATGTTCTTTTGGTTTTCGTCGAAGATGATTTTCTTCGACAGCTTGGGCAGGATATCGGCGATCGTTTCCAGGTACAGCCGCCGCCGCGTGACCGCGGGCGCCTTGACGTATTCCCGGTAGACGGCCGTGAATCGGCTGGCGTCGCCCAGGGAGTTGTTGACCCGCTCCATGGCGTAACCCTCGGCGCCGCGGATTGTCTGCTCCGCCTCGCCCAGGGCCCTGGGGATTTCCTGGTTGTACTCCGACCAGGCTTCATTGATCTTCCGCTCTTTTTCCTGGAGGGACTGGTTGACCTCGTTGAAGGCGGGCTTGACCGGGTCGGGCGGGTTGATGTCCTGGAAAATGAGCTGGTTGACGTCGATGCCGATCTCGTACAGGTCGCAGAGATGCTGCAGCTGGTCCTTAGCCTCGTTGGCGATTCGGGCCCGGCCTACGGTCAGGACCTCGTCCACCGAGTTGTCGCCCACGATCTTGCGCACGATGGCCTCGTTCATCAGCCGAAAGGTGGCGTCGGCGTTTCGAAGCTTGAACAGGTACTTGTAGGGGTCCTTGATCTTGAACTGGACGATCCATTCCACGACCAGGACGTTGAGGTCTCCGGTGAGCATGATGGCTTCTTCCAGGGATTCGGGCGTCACCCGGTATTGGGATACGACCCCGGGCCTGGTCGTGCGAAACCCGAACTCCATCTTGAGCTGCCGCTGGACGGGAACCTTGGTCAGGGCCTCGATGCCCAGGGGCAGCTTGAAGTGCAGCCCGGGCGGCGTGGAACGGACATACTTCCCAAAGCGCAGGATGACTCCTGTCTCCTCGGGGTCTATGGTGTAGATCGTGCCCCAGAGGAGGATGATCAGCACTACGGCGGCCACGATCAGCTTGACGACGCGGGGGCTGATCCGGGGCAGCAGCGAGCCCAATGCAGGCATGTCTTGAGGCATGAGATCCTCCCTTGTGTTGGATTACTTATCTATGATAGCACAGCCGGACGGGATGATGAAGAAATATTAAACAGCTCGCTGCGGGAGTCCCCGGCCGTCCCCTGCGTGGTTTTATGTCCCCGCCAGATGGAAGAAAATTTCCAGGCTTCAAGCTAATGAAGTCAGTGTGTCGTCCAGGTTGTCGAGGTCGGCGCGAACCACGGCCGGGGGCGCCTGGCCTGCGAGATGGAGGTTCTTGAGGCCCGAGCCGGTCAGCACCAGAACGGCGGTCTCCCCGGATTTCAGGGAGGAGGTTTCGCGGAGCTTCATCAGCCCGGCCAAGGCTGCTGCGGAATCGGGGAGACAAAACAAGCCTTCATGTTCGGACAGCCGCTTCTGGGCTTCGAGCATTTCCCCGTCGGATACGGCCAGGACCGTTCCCCCGTAGGTTCGGATATAGCTCAGAACGGCGTTTCCTCCCGGCGGGTCGGGGTTGGAGATGGCCTGGGCGATGGTCGAGGGATGCGGAAATCTGGTGAACGTTCTTTTTTTCTCGTCGACGGCCCTGGCCAAGGGGGAGCAACCCTCGGCCTGCACGCCGGCCATGAACGGCAGATCGGAAATCAGGCCGTCCGCCTTGAGCTCGATAAATCCTCTCATCAAGCCGATGAAATGGCCGCCGGAGCTCACGGGCAGGACGAGCGCGTCGGGGGGCTTGTTTCCAAGCTGTTCATACACCTCGAAGGCCGTGAGCTTGTACCCCTCCAGACGGAGGGGGTCCGTCGAGTTCGCGAAATAGATGCCGAATTTGCGGCCGAGATCATAGCTTTTGCGGAACAACCCGCCGTAATCCCCGTGGACGGCGAGGAGCGTGGGGCCGTGGACGGCCGTCGATATGATTTTTTCAGGCCCGGTGTCTTCCTTCACCAAAATGACCGTCCTCAGCCCTGCCCGCGCCCCATAGGCAGCCGTGGAAGCGGCCATGTTGCCCGTGGACACAGTTCCGATGGCGCGGATTCCCATGGCCACGGCCTTCTGGACCGCGACGGACGTGCCTCGATCCTTGAAGCTCCAGGTCGGGTTCTGGGTCTCATTTTTGGCCAGGACGGTCAGGCCCAGGGCTTGACTCACTCGGCCGAGGCGGAGGAGGGGAGTGTTCCCCTCGAATAGGCTGAGTCCGGGATCGATCGATGGAAGCGGCAGATAATCCGCGTACCTTTCCAGGGGAAGGCGAGCTTCCTTCCGGAACGCCCTCCGCCTCTCAGTCCGCTGGAAGAGAAGGGGTCCGCCGCACGCGCGGCAGAAAGGGTTGAAAACATCCCAGTCTTCACCCGGGCCGCAGATGGGGCATTCGGTCCTGTCCATGATCCGGCTCAAGATGGGCTCTCAGAAAGCTATACCATATGTTCCGCCCGGGAGGCCAACCATTTGTGCGGTCGGAAAAGGAGATGCCGTCGGTTGCCGCGCCAGAATTGCCAGAACGCTTTTTTCGCTGTACAATCATGCCCCGATGGACAGGGAAAAAAACGAAGACGAAAAATGGATGCTCCTGGCCCTGAAGGAGGCGGAAAAAGGCGGGGTCCGCGGAGAGGTTCCGGTCGGGGCCGTAGTCGTTCTGCGAGGCAAGGTTGTCGGCCGGGCGTTCAACCGGCCGATCGGCAAAAACGACCCCACGGCCCACGCCGAAGTCCTGGCCATAAGGCAGGCGGCGCGGAGAGCGGGCAATTACAGGCTGGTAGGCTGCGAGCTCTATGTCACCCTCGAGCCGTGCGCCATGTGCCTGGGCGCAGCCGTGCAGGCCAGGGTGAGCCGCCTGGTTTACGGCGCTTCCGACTCGAAGCATGGAGCCGTGGCTT
>CAZFTV010000069.1:0-9259 GCA_964521765.1 uncultured Eubacteriales bacterium | reverse complement strand
ATATCCGCCCGCCAGGACCACGGCCACGGGAATGCCGAGGCGCCGCGCGTTCTCGATCACCAGCCTGTCCCGCTCGCGCAGACCTTCCCGGGTGACTTTCAGGCCGCCCAGCTGGTCGCCTAGGTAAGGGTCGGCACCCGCCAGGTAATAGACGATGTCGGGCTCGAACTCCCGGTACAGGCGGGGGAAATAGGCATTCATGGCCGCCAGGTACTCCTCGTCGCCGTCACCCGACCATAAACCGACATCGACGCTGCTCGGCGGCTTCTCGGCCGGATAGACATCCATCTGGTGAATGGAGAAGGTGAACACGAACCCCTGGCGGGAGAAGAGCGAGGCCGTGCCGTTTCCCTGGTGAAGGTCGCAATCGACGATCATCGCCTTCCGGATTTTCCGCTCGACCTTCAGCTTGAGGCAGGAGACAGCCACGTCGTTGAGCATGCAGAATCCCTCGCCGTGGTCGGGGAAGGCGTGATGAAAGCCGCCGCCGATATGAACGGCCAAGCCCTTGCCGAGCGCCTGCTCGGCGGCGAGGATGGTCCCGCCGACGGTCAGCAGGGCGAAGCGGACCAGGTCGGAGGAGAAGGGCAGCTCGAGAGCCGTCGCCTCCGCGTGGGACAGCCCCCCCGTCTTCAGTTTGCGGATATACTTGGGCGTATGGACCAGGAGGAGCTCTTTCTCCGTCGCCGGCCTCGGCTTCAGGAAATCCTCCCGTCGAGCGCCCCGGGAGGCCAGCCTCTCGTAAACCATGCGGTATTTCTTCACCGGAAAGACATGCTTGCCCGTGGGCCACATCCAGTATTCGGGGCTGTAAACGAAGCTCAGTCTCGGCCGTCCGCCGGGAAGGAGAAAGGACAGAAGGTTGGGCATGTCGGCAAAGGACTCCTACCATATCAAAAAACCGGGCCGGGGTAAACGGCGGGAGCCCAAAATCTCCGATGGCCTCGCCTTCACTTCGTGTGACAAGAATTCCAGAGACACGCTCCTTCAACGGCGAAAGAAATAGAAACCAGGGGGAAGGGCTTCGGCGCCCGGCGCGGTTCCAATCGCCGCGGAAGCTCCGGGTTTCTCAGTCGGCTTCCGCCGACCGCTCCGGAGACAGCTTCCTCTGACCCTCCTGATTCCCCAGGAGGGAAAGGGAGGCTAATGCGGGAGGGAAAAGCCTTGAAATCGGCGGCTGAAAAAAAATATGATAGAGCCTTATGTTTGACCTCAAGCCAGCCAAGGAGTCCGACCCATGAAACTCTTGACCCGCATGGCCCGAAGCTTCGTCGCCGGCGAGACGGCGGAGGAGGCTCTCAAGCAGGTGCAAAAGCTCAAGGATAAGGGCATCATGACCACCCTGGACATTCTGGGCGAGAGCGTCAAAGACCGCGCCCAGTCCGACAAGGCCGTCCAGGATTATCTTGACCTTCTGGACACGCTGAAGAAAAAAGAAGTCGACTGCCACATCTCCCTGAAATTGACCCAGATGGGCCTGGATATCGACGACGAATACTGCTACCAGAACATGGTCAAGATCGTCGGCCAAGCCGCGGAAAGCCGACGCTTCGTCCGCGTCGACATGGAGGGCTCGGCCCTGACCCAGAGGACCCTGGACATCTTCTACCGCCTGAGGAAGAAGTACGACAACGTGGGCATCGTCGTCCAGGCCTACCTCCACCGCACGGAGAAGGACGTGGCCGACATCCTCGAGGCCAAGGGAAAGGTCCGGCTGTGCAAGGGCGCCTACAAGGAGCCGGCCGAGGTGGCCATCAAGAAGATGAAAGATATCCGGGAAAATTTCATCAAGCTGACGAAGATGCTCTTCGCCGCGTCAAGCTGCCCGGCCGTCGCCACCCACGACTCGAAGCTTATCGACTGGACCAAGAAATATGTCGAGGAAAACAACATCCCTCGCGAGGCCTTCGAATTTCAGCTCCTCTACGGCTTGAGGAACAAGACCCAGCAGAAGCTCGCCGCCGAAGGCTACCGCGTCCGCTCCTACGTGCCCTTCGGCACGCACTGGATCCCCTACTTCTCCCGCCGCTTGCGCGAGCGCAAGGAGAACGTCTTCGTCGTTATCAAAAATATGTTCCGCTGACGGGGCGGCCTGATTCCGGGAGCCCATTCGGGCCGGGCCGGCGCCGGGCGCCGGGGGATCGCCTTTGACGGCTGGGGCTTGACAAGCGCGCCGGATTGTATAATTATACTTAAATTATGAATAATTATTCAAAGTCTTCGCGCCAGCGGGCTCTCCGCAAGGTCGTCCTCAAAGAGGGCGTCGGAGACCAGGGCCGCCTGCTGAAGGCCATGGCCAAGGAAGGCCATTCGACCACCCAGGCAACCATTTCCAGGGACCTTCAGGAGATGGGCTACATTAAAATCCGGGTCGGCCCCGGCGAGTACAAATACGAGCTTTTGGACAAAGCGTCGGAAGACGTCCTCTGGGAGCGTCTCAAGCTCCTCTTCCGCAATTTCGTCAAGGATATCAAGGGCACCGGGAACCTCGTCCTGGTTAAAACTTCGCCGGGCAACGCCAACGGCGTGGCCATCGTGATCGACAGCCTCGCCCGGCCGGAAATCCTGGGAACAGTGGCGGGCGACGATACCGTCCTTGTCGTCATCGACACAAGTCGAAATCGAGCCAAGATGGAGAGCACCTTCTGGCGCCTCCTCTGAGCTCCGGCGGATCTCGCTCATTCAGCCGGCCTGGACGGGAAAGAGGAAGCATGTCGGGCGAACCGGGGCACGATCGAGACTCAAGACAGGGTGAGGAGAGCATGGAAAAAATCATTCTTGCCTATTCGGGAGGACTGGACACATCGGTCATCCTGAGGTGGCTGATAGACAGGGGGCACAACGTCGTCGCCTATATCGCCGACGTCGGTCAGGACGACGACCTCCGGGAGGCCGCCGAAAAGGCGAAAAGCATCGGGGCCTCCCAGGTGTGCATCGAAGACCTGAGGAGGGAATTCGTCACCGATTTCATCTTCCCCGCGCTCACGGCCAACGCCGTTTACGAGGGGCGCTACCTCCTGGGGACGGCCCTGGCGCGGCCGCTGATCGCCAGGAAGCAGGTCGAAATCGCCGTGCGCGAAGGCTGCCGCTGCGTCGCCCATGGAGCGACCGGCAAGGGCAATGACCAGGTCCGGTTCGAGCTGGCTTATTTCGCTCTCAAGCCGGACATCAAGGTCCTTGCCCCCTGGAAAGACCCTGAATTCCTGGCTGAATTCAAGGGGCGATCCGATATGATCCGGTATGCCGAAGCGCACCGCATCCCCGTCGCGGCCACGGCCGCCAGGCCCTACAGCGAGGACTCCAACCTGATGCACGTCAGCCACGAGGCGGGAATTCTGGAAGATCCCGAACGCCCCCCCGACGAAAGCGTCTTCCGGCGCACGAAATCTCCCCGCCAGGCCCCGGACAAGGAAACCCGCATCGAGGTTCATTTCAAAGACGGCCTGCCGGTCCGCGCGGCGAACCCCGCCGACGGCGTCGTCAAGGAGGACCCGCTCGAGCTCTTCCTCTACCTCAATGAGCTCGGCCGGGAGAACGGCATCGGCCGGGTGGATATGGTCGAGAACAGGTTCGTCGGCATCAAGTCGCGGGGCGTCTATGAAACGCCGGGAGCCACGATCCTTCGCCTGGCGCACATGGATATCGAAGGCATCGCCATGGACAAGGAAGTCATGCGGCTGAGGGATATGCTCACGCCCAAGTTCTCCGAGCTCGTGTACAACGGATTCTGGTTCAGCCCGGAGATGGACTTCCTGATGGCCGCCTTCAAAAAGAGCCAGGAAGTCGTCGACGGCGTCGTCACCCTGTCTCTTTACAAGGGGAACGCAACCGTGCTCGGGCGGAAATCGCCCAGCTCGCTCTACGACCGGGAGCTGTCCAGCATGGACATCGAAGGCGGGTTCAACCAGATGGACTCCCGGGGGTTCATCAATATCCATGCCCTCCGGCTCAAGGCCCATCACGCCATCCTGGAAAAGCAGGGCGTCTGGCCGATGCCTTTCATGACCAAGTAAGCGGAGAACAAGATGAACGCTCACATCGATGAAGACGATATCCTGGACCGGCTCCGGGAAGAATTCCTCCCGGATGGGACCCATCCCGACTTTCCGGTGCGGAAGTTCTCCCCCTCGGAAAATTGGAGGCGGATTCCCTGGTCCGAGCTGGCTATCGAACTTCCGGCCCTGGCAGTCTACGGCGCGGCGGGAGAGCAGGCCCAGCCCGCCATCGGCGTGGTCGTCGCGCTGTGTCATGCCGTCGGCGAGACGCGGATTCTTGTCCGGTCCAGGCACAACGGCCGGACAGTCTGCCATCTGATCGAAGAATCCCCGTCCGGTCTCAAACCGTCTTTTCTTCTGCTCAAGAGACATCTTCCCCCGGCAGGCTGTCCCTGACCAAGATGAAACTCTGGCGGAGCCAAGGGAGACTGGACAGGCGGGTCGAAGCCTACACCGTCGGGAACGACCCCGAGCTCGACCTCGAGCTCGTCGAATCCGACTGCCGGGCCGGCATCGCTCACGCCGGGATGCTCCGGACGATCGGCGTCCTGAGCGGCGCGGAGGCAAGGGCATTGGAGAAGGAGCTCAAGACCATCATCGCCCTCCGCCGAAAGAACAGATTCCGAATCCGGGTCAAGGATGAGGATTGTCACTCGGCCATTGAAAGCCGCCTGGCCAGGAAGCTCGGGGCGATCGGGAAAAAAATCCACGCCGGACGATCGAGAAACGATCAAGTTCTGGCGGCGATCAGGCTGTACGCGGCGGGCAGGCTGAATCAAGTCCTGGGTTCCCTGAGGGCCTTGACCGGCGTCCTGATCCGCCTGAGCCGGAGATACGCCCGCGCGCCCATCCCCGGCTACACGCATTCGCGCAAGGCCATGCCCTACACCGTGGGAAGATATTTCGCCGCGTTCGGCGCGGCATTCAAGGACGACCTGCGGTTCCTGGAATTCGTCTCCCGGCTGGTCGACCAGAACCCCCTCGGCAGCGCCGCCGGCTACGGCACGACGCTGGGCGTGGACAGACAACTGACGACCCGCCTCCTGGGTTTCCGCAAAACCTAGTGGAACGAGCTGTATGCACAGAACAGCCGGGGAAAATTCGAGAGCATGATTCTGTCGGCCTTGAGCCAGATCATGCTCGACCTGCAGAGGCTGGCGACCGACCTCGTCCTGTTCAGCATGGAGGAGTTCGGTTTTTTCCGCCTTCCTGAAAAGCTGTGCACCGGAAGCTCGATCATGCCCCAGAAAAGAAATCCCGACGTTCTGGAGCTCGCCCGCGCCAGCTTCGCGGACGTCCACTCGGGATATCTGCGCGTCATCGAGATACTCAAGGGGCTCCCGTCGGGTTACCATCGCGACCTTCAGCTGACCAAAGAGCCGCTGATCAGGGGATTCAGGAAAACCCTGGAGACCATCGAGATCATGACCCTGGTGTTGGATCATCTGGAGGTTGACCGGAAAAAATGCCGGGAGGCCTGCACGGAAGAAATATACGCGGCCGACAAGGCGCTCGAGCTGGCTCGAAAAGGCGTCGCTTTCAGGGATGCCTACCGGCGGGTTTCCCGAAGGTTGGGACGCTCAACGCGAAAGCCTCAAGGAGAATGACGGGTCGGCCTCCAGACGAGGAGGTTGTCCAGGGACAGGCTGTCCCGGTGCGCGAGAAGGACGGCCAGGGACAAAGCCAGAAGGACGACGTCCTGGACGAGAAGGCGAGCATCGGCCCTGCCGCTGAAGCTCCCGAAGCAGCCGCACGAGATGTCCAGGCCGCGGATCATGGTGGTCGCCACGAGAACGATGAAACCCAAGAGAAACAGCGAGGCCAGGAGGGCCGCCGGTTTGCGGAAAAACCCCAGGACGAGCAGCGCGCCGCAGGCCACCTCGATATAGGGCAGGGTCAGGGCCAGGAAAAAGGCCGCCGGCCGCGGGAAAACATGATAGGCCTCGATGCCCCTGGCGAAAGCCAGGGGGTCGAGCACCTTGAGCATCCCGGCCCAAAGGAACACGCCGCCGACGACTGTCCGGAAAACCAGAACAATCCACGGCTTGAGGCTCATCGGCCCTCCTCCAGGGGAAGCCCGGCGGCGCTCCATTCGACCCAGCCCCCGACATAGACCTTGACGTTCCGCCAACCCTGCCGGGATATGCGGCGGGCGAGGATCAGGCTGTCCTGGCAGAGGTCGCCCGAGCAATAGATGATGATGTTCGCCTCGCGGGGAATGGCCAGACTCTCCCAGATCATGTCCGACCCGGAGTCATAGAGGGGCACATTTTTCGCCCCGGCGATGTGTCCGGCCTCGTATTCTTCCGCGGGGCGGGCGTCTATGAATATCGCCTGACCGATGGAGAACAAGTCCGCGGCCTCGGGGAGGCTGATAGGAGGAGGGTCCTCGGCGGCCTGGGCCTCGGCGAAAACCAACCGGTATTCCCCCCGGAAATATTTCGCGACGTGGCTGAGATTGACCGCCAGGCCGGCCGCGGCGCAGACGAAGGCCAGGAGGACGGCCTGGACAACGGTCCTGCTCCACGTTCTCGTTGCGGCTTTATCGGCCATAAAATTCTTCTTTACTTGTTAACGGTCATTTCCCGCTGTTCTTGCCGAAAGGCCCGTTGGATAGGCTTGAGATCGTCCCGGATGCCGTCAGGGAAAGAGCTTTCTATACTTCTCCAAGCCCGCGCGCAGGACCCGCACCGCCTCGCGCAGGTCGTTCTCGTTGAGGACGTAGGCCATCCGGACCTCGTCGAGCCCCCGGCCGGGAGTGGAATAAAACCCCGGCCCGGGCGCGACCATGACCGTCTGCCCGTCGAGCTCGAACTCGGTCAGCATCCAGGCGACGAAATGGTCGGCGTCCTTGATGGGTAGCCGGACAACCATGTAGAAAGCGCCCTGGGGCTTGCGCACCAGCGCGCCGGGGATCGAGGATACGCCCTCGAAAAGAACGTTCCGGCGACGCTCGTACTCCTGCCTGATGGGTTCGAAGAAGCCGATGCCCATGCGGTAGGCGGCCAGGGCGGCTTTCTGCTCGATCGAGGGCGGGCAGAGCCGGGCCTGGGCGAAGCGCAGGGCGGCGTCGAACACCCGGCAGTTGCGGGTGATGAACGCCCCGATCCGCGCCCCGCAGCAGGAGAACCGCTTCGAGACCGAGTCGGTAACGATGACGTTTTCCTCCAGGCCTCGAAGCTCGAGGATGCTTTTATGGACGAGGCCGTCATAGGTGAATTCCTTGTAGACCTCGTCGCCGATGAGGAACAAGCTGTGTTTTTTGGCCAACGCCCCGACGCGGTCGAGCTCCTCGGGCGTGTAGACCGTGCCCGTGGGGTTGTTGGGCGAGCAGAGGACGACGGCCCGCGTGCGGGGAGTGATGCGCGCCTCGAATTCCGAGGAGGGCGGCAGGCGGAACCCGTCGTCGGCCTTGAGGGTCAGGGGAACGACTTTGACGTCGGCGATCGAGGCGAAGCCGTTGTAGTTCGTGTAGAAGGGCTCGGGGATGATGATTTCGTCGCCCGGGTCGGCCACGACGCAGAAAGCGAAGAGAACGGCCTCCGACCCGCCGGTGGTGATGATGACATTGTCCTCGGTCAGGGGGATCTTGTAGGAGCCGAAATAGGCGGCCACGGCCTGCCGGAGCTCGAGGAATCCCTGGGCCGGCCCGTAGCCCAGGATCTTCTGCTCGAACCCGCGGACGGCGTCCAGGATGGGCTTCGGCGTGGGGATGTCCGGGTCGCCGATGTTGATGAAGAAGACCCGGAGGCCCCGGGCGACGGCGGCATCGGCCAGGGGCTTAAATTTGCGGATGGGCGAGGCTTGGATCGTCTTACCGCGGCGGGAAATATCCATATAGGAGTCCTCCGAAACCAGCGAATGATTGCGCCTGTTCATTTTAGCATATTTTCCCACGCCCGGAGACATTCCAGAGATGCGCTTAAAAAAAATTTTCCCGAGAGAGTGAATGATTTCGGCGCCCTCCGCGGTTCGTTTTGGAGTGCGGCGACGCGTCGCCGCTTTCAAAGCGGCCTCGTGAGGCCGCACTCCAAAAAAAGCCGGCTGTTTGCGCTCGTATCATTTTGGGCCGCGCTGTCTGCATCTGGGACAATGAACACGTCAGTCAATCCCCGACAGGCATAGGCCGAGGGGAGGGCCGGGGCATCATCCTTGCGCAAGGTCCCGGTTTCTGCTATGTATTCATGCGGAATGCGGAAACAGATGCGTCTCGACCCGGCCGCCCTCATCACAGAAAAAGAACGATGGGGCGACTATTATCTTCTCACCCTGGAATCGCCCGACATGGCCCGGGAGACCGCGCCCGGACAATTCTTGATGGTCAAAGTCGCCGCGGGCTCCCGCCCCCTTCTGCGCCGCCCGTTCAGCATTCACGATCGCCGTGACGGGTCGCTCGACCTCTTCTTCAAGGTCGCGGGCGAGGGCACGGCGCTTCTCGCGGAGAGGAAATCCGGTGAGGCGTTGGACATCATCGGACCCCTGGGCAAGGGGTTCGACCTGAAGCTGGGCGCCAAGGGCCGAAAGCCCGCGGACGCGCCGACGCTGGCCGTGGGCGGCGGGCGGGGCATCGCTCCCCTCGTCTTCCTGGCCGCGGAGATGCGGAAAATCGGCCGGCCGCTCAAACTCCTTTACGGAGGGAGGAGCCTGGCGGATGTCCCTCTCAAAGACAGCCTTGGAACCAAGGGGTTCGACTTGACATGTTCGACGGACGACGGGTCATTCGGGTTCAAGGGGCTGGTGACCGAGCTGCTCCGGAAAGAAATCCGGGAGTCGTCCGTCTCGGCCGTATACGCCTGCGGCCCGGAGCCGATGCTCAGGGCCGTGGACCGCATCGCCGCGGCGGCTGGCCTGCCGTCTGAGCTCTCGCTCGAGGCCCGCATGGGCTGCGGGTTCGGAGCCTGCTGGGGCTGCGTCCAGCGCATCCGTAAGAACGGCGAGCAAGGCTGGGTTAAGATCTGCGAGGATGGGCCCGTCTTTTCAGGCGGCGACGTCGCTTGGATGGAGGAAACATGACCGACTCCGGGGCCGTCGACCTCTCGGTGGACCTGGGTTTTCTCAAGCTTAAAAACCCCGTCCTGGCCGCTTCGGGCACCTTCGGTTACGGCCTCGAGTTCGAGCCGTTCTTCGACCTCGAGCGACTGGGGGGGTTCGTGGTCAAGGGGGGAGATGGGGCTGTAACTCTAGACTCGGATGGCATTACTCTGGCGGCAGGAGGCAGGGCGGCGAACTTTATAAAATGGGATTCGGGGGGCAGCAACATTGTG
>CAZFTV010000068.1:8423-9341 GCA_964521765.1 uncultured Eubacteriales bacterium | reverse complement strand
AAGCATTGCGGCCATACCTTGATGGATTGGAAAGAATAGCCTGAATCCACAAATATTCTGGAGGGATGGCCGAGTGGTTTAAGGCGGCGGTCTTGAAAACCGCTTTCCGGGTAACCGGAACGGGGGTTCGAATCCCTCTCCCTCCGCCATAAAACCCGGATCAAGCCCGCCGGAGCAGCGGGGGTCTGCGCCGGGAAGGAATTCCCATCGAAGTCCAAACATGCTACAATGCCTCCGCCCTTCAGGCGCGGAGAGGTGCTGGAGTGGTCGATCAGGAGCGCCTGCTAAGCGCTTGTCCTAGTTAAAGCTGGGACCGTGGGTTCGAATCCCACCCTCTCCGCCACGCGGCTCAACGACATCGCCGTCATTCTCCGAATTTCATCCTCGGGGGTTCTTCGCCCGCCTCTTCCTCATTTACCCCGACCAGGGGCTCAGGTCAGGTTTGCTGGTCGGCTGAGATGGATGCGTCTGGGCAGGGGGATTGTCATCGTCTGAAACCGGTTGGATCCCGCCGTTGTTTCAAACAGAAGACGGAGCATGACCCTGGAGCCTTTGGGCCAATAAGCCCTGGTCCGGATGCTCGACCAGGGTATGAAACGCAGCCGGTAGACAATGCCCCGGCTGCCGACGACCACGCTTCGACGGGGCGACAGGGCAAACCCGAAGGCCAGGAGCAGGAGCCTCCGGTACCCATCCTGGGAACCGGGGTCTCGAAAGACGAGAGCAAAGCTCCAGACTCCCACAGCCAGGGCCAGGCTGAGGATGAGGATATTTTCAATGAACCCCAGATGAAAGAAGCAGGACCAGCGGACTTGGAGATCTCCGGATTTGGCCTTGAGCCGTCGATAAGTCGCCAGGTTCCAGAGGGCCAGAGCAAGGATAAGAACGAATGCCGCGGCATAGGCGACCGTCCAGGCC
>CAZFTV010000068.1:7080-8267 GCA_964521765.1 uncultured Eubacteriales bacterium | reverse complement strand
CGGCCTGGAGGAACAGACAGATTCTTTTCGTAACGGCGGCCCAGGTCTCCTGGGAAACGGGCTCGGGATTGCCGCGCTCGGGCGGGATGACGACCCAGACTCTGTCCCACCCATAACGAGCGCACAAGCGGCGGTAGGCGAGGAGGAATTGCTCTCCGCACACCGGGCACAGGTAGAGACTCTGGTCCGCAAGCATGAGGACGAGCGCAGGGGGCGATAGGGAAGGCTCTAGCCGGACTCGTTCCGGGGACGTCCCGGCCGGCGCGAGCAGCGCGGCCAGGGCAAGGGAGACGGCGAAAAGGATAGGCCGGTCAACGGCGAGCATCGTCATCCTCGAACCCGATGATCTTGTATTTTTTAAGCGTCATCCCCTGGTCTGCCCTGGCGTAGAGAAACCCGAAGCGGTCGACAACGAGGCAATGGCTCGGCTGGGGCAGGGTCAGGGTGTCGAGCAGACGGCCGTCGGAGTCCAGCACGTACACATCCCGGCTCCGGTTGCGGGAATACCCTCCGCCCAAGACGAACAACCGGCCGGCTCCGTCCAAAGCGACGTCCTTAAAGGTCGGAGTTACCGGCACGGTTTTAAAGAGGATCTTCTTCGTTTTGACCTTGGAGACGCCCAGCAGGCCCTTGGCCCAGACGAGGCGTCCCTTGCGGTCGAGCTTTAAAATCCGGTCCAGGTAGTTGAAGACCACGAAGAGCGACCCGTCATCGGCAAAGCGGAAATCAATCATGGACAGGGTGGCGGGATCGTCCTCCTGGCGGCAGGAAATGGTCTTGTGCCGCAGGCCGGAGCGGTCGATGATTCGGACACACCCCGCCCTGTCCTTGACCATCGAGACGCTGGAGTAGGCCAGCCGGCCGTCGGGCAGCGCCTGCAGGTCATCGGCCGGATCAGGCAGGTCGAACGATGTCTTCAGGTTGAGGTCCGAATCATATACCTTGACGGAGGACTGAAAAGGAGACGAGACGACGACATACACGTTTCGGTTAGAGATATCCAAGGGGTAGCGCCGCATGCCGAAACCTCCGCCACCGGGCTGCGCCCAGGTCGTGGATTTGACCAGCCGGCCGCTAGGGTCGAATTTCTTGAGGGCGGACTCCAGGGCGTCGGTGACATACAGGAAACCCTCCTGGTCCACGGCGGCTCCCACCCACATGGAGAGCAGGTCGCTTTGGGCGCCGCC
>CAZFTV010000068.1:5521-7012 GCA_964521765.1 uncultured Eubacteriales bacterium | reverse complement strand
TCAGGAGCATGGCCGCGGCCAGAAGGAGAGACGGGGCGGGGCGCTTGCGCCCCGCCCCCCGTTTTTCTCGACTCTGGATAAGGGTTGATGGGAATGTGGCCATGGGTGAACCGCGCGAGATCATTGCATATACAGCAGGCAAAAGAAAAACCCCACGAAGCAGTAGTCGGGGTTGAGAAGCCATTCCCACCAGCTCTGCTCGTTCAGGCACCTGCTCAGGGCCGCGCCGCAGTCCACCTCCCCGGCCTCCAAGGTCAGGCCCCCGCCGAGCAGGAAGAAAAAGGCCAGAAGCAGAATCGCTCCAACCACCGGTTTTGACGGCCGGAAAAACGTTTTCAGCATGTCCATCCTCCTTTTTCCATTATTCCTGCAGATATTCCCTGCAGAAAGCATACCCCTCGAAACAGAAAGCCGCATAGGCCAAGCCTCCGATCACGCTTCCCTCGCCGATCAGAGCCGAGGCGTCCCCCAGGCAGCGAAGGAGAGCCGACTCGCAGGCGCCGGCCGCGGCGTCCAGGGTGAAGAGCGCCAGGCAAAGGCCGACGAGCAGAAGGACCGCGGCCGTTTTCGGAAGCCTCCGGTCCGCATGACTTGAATTGCCGATCATGACGTCACCTCCTAGGATTTCGTTTCCATGAATGTGGACGACGGTTTCCCCGGGATCTTCTCAGTCCCTGCCGGACCTGGGCCGTCGCGGCCGGGGCCATGTCCTTAAAAGGAAGCGGGGCATGAGTCTTATGAAGAGAAAGTGTGATAAAATCAGGCTCCATGAGGAGGGCGGGACATGAAGACTTTCCGTTGGGTCATCCTAAGCCTGGTGATCGTAAGCGTTATTTCCATACTGGGGGTGACGATGCAACAGAGCCAGGAGGCGAAAGAGACGCGGGCTCGGCTCGAGGAGCTGTGGAAGAAAGCTGACCAGGCCCAGAAGGACGGCCTCCCCCAGACCGCCGCTGGACATCTCAAAGACATCACCGCCCTGTCCCTGAAAATCGGGGAGAAAGGGCAGGCGCTCAAAGCCCTGGTCCAGCGCCTGGCCCTGGAGTCCGTCGTCAAGGGAAACAAGCCGGCGGAAAAAATCGCCCTTCTGAAAGCGGAGATGACCCTCATGCCGGCGGACCTTCAACCCGTCATGAAGCTCATGCTGGCCCGCTGGTACTGGCACTATTTCGAGCGCAACCGCTGGCGCTTTCTGCAGCGTTCGCAAACAGAGGGTCTCGACGAGAATGATTTCACGACCTGGGACCTCCCGCGTCTCTACAGGGAAATCGACTCCTTGTACGGCGATGTCCTCAAGGGGGATGTCTTCCTCAAGGCGAAAAAAGTGTCGGAGCTGGCCGATTTTCTTCAGGCAGGAAACCAGCCCCCGGCCCTCCGGCCGACGCTCTTTGATTTTGCCGCCTGGGAGGCCCTGGATTTTTACACCTCCGCCGAGCAAGCGGCCGCCAAGCCCGAGGACGCCTTCGAGGTCCAGGCCGATTCGGCGGCCAT
>CAZFTV010000068.1:3731-5510 GCA_964521765.1 uncultured Eubacteriales bacterium | reverse complement strand
GGCTGCGCACGTGCGGCTTCCTTCTCCCTGACGCTTCCGGCCTGAGACCACCGACCTCGAATCCCCGAAGCTCAAGGCGCTCAAGATCTACCAGGCGCTTCTGGAGTTTCATCGCCGGGACGGCCGCCCCGACGCACTCCTTGACGTCGACCTCGGCAGGCTCCTATGGGTGCGCAACACGGCCGTGGGCGAGAGCGTCTCCGAACTGTATCTCCTCCGGCTCAAGGAACTGGCCGAAGGCTTCCCCGGCTCCGAGCTTTCAAGCCGGGCCTTTCACCTCTGGGCCGAGGAGCTGCACGGCCGAGGCGACCTGGCCTCCGCCTTTGAGGTCGCCGGCCGCGGCGAAAAGTCTCACCCCGATTCCATCGGCGGCCGGAATTGCCGTGTTCTCAAGGCCCGGATTCTCGCCAAGGATTTCGACCTCAAGGCCGAGTCGGTGGTCATTCCCGGGCGTCCCTCGAAACTGGTGGTGAACTACCGCAACATCTCCAGCCTGACCTTGCGCCTCGTCCGTCAGGATTTCGACGAGTATCTCAAGGGCGGGGAGGAACGCCTCTCCTATGCCGGTCTTTCAGAGGAGGCCTTGAAAAAGAACCTGGCCCGCTCCCCGGAAGCGGAGTGGTCGGTCGCGCTCAAGCCGACCGAAGATTACCAGCCGCATGAGGCGCTGATCGAAGTTCCGGCGCTCGAGCCCGGGTATTATCTCCTCCTGGCCGGCCTCAATAAGGATTTCACCCTGGAGGGCAACAAAGTGGCCGCCGCCTCGTTCTGGGTGAGCCGTTTGGGACTCGTTCTGAACTCTCCGGACCGGAACAGGCTCTCCGGGACAGTCGTGAGCAATGCGGGCGGAGAGCCTCTGCCCGGCGTCGAAATATCCTTATGGATCTGGAACTTCGACCGGCAGCCTTACCTGGAGGCGGGGAGGACGACGAGCGACGGCTCCGGACACTTCCAGCTGAGAAAGCCCGACCGCAACGCCATCTTCCTGGCGGTCGCCCGGGACAAGAGCGGAGACGCCGTCGCCTCAACGAATATTCCCTACGGCTACGACCGGGAGCCGAGGGCCGAGGAACGGACCGTGCTGTTCACCGACCGCGCGCTTTACCGGCCGGGCCAGATGATTCATTTCAAGGGGATCTGCCTGAGCCTGGACGAGGACAGGGCCTCCTACCGGGCGCTGCCCCGCAGGGCCGTCACGGTCAAGCTGCTCGACGTGAACGATGAGGACGTCGCCGCCTTGGAGCTCATGACCAATGACTTCGGGTCTTTCAGCGGCACGTTTGCCGCGCCCTCGGACAGGTTGACGGGCGCGATGACGCTCTCCTGCGAGGAGCCGGAGGGATCCGCCGTCGTGCGAGTGGAGGAATACAAGCGTCCTAAGTTCCAGGTCAAGGTCGACATCCCGGAAAAAGAATTCCGTTTGAACGACGAGGTGGAGGCGGGCGGTGAAGCCACCTCCTACACCGGAGCTCCGGTGGACGACGCCCAGGTCCGTTTCCGCGTGGTCCGTGAAGTGAATATTCCCTATTGGTGGTCCGCCTGGTTCGGCCGCGGAAAATGGAGCGAAAGCCGGGAGATCGCCCACGGGATGGTCCGTACGGACGTCGAGGGCAGGTTCCTCATACGCTTCCCGGCCCGGCCGGACTTGTCCGTGCCCTTGGATTCCCAGCCGGTTTTCACCTACACGGTCAGCGTGGATGTCACGGATGGCTCCGGCGAGACGAGGAGCGCCCAAGGACGGGTCCGGGTGGGGGCCGTATCGCTCGAGGCGGGGATGGA
>CAZFTV010000068.1:0-3715 GCA_964521765.1 uncultured Eubacteriales bacterium | reverse complement strand
CGTCCTGGCAAGACTCCGGCAGACCCGTCGAAATCAAGGTCTCGGTCGCCAACTTGAACGGAAAACCGGCCGCCGCGGAGGGCGTGGTCGAGGTCTTTTCCCTGCGCGGTCCGGATCAGCCCGTGCCCGCGGACCTGATCGGTGAAACGTCTGTCCGCGAGAGCGAATCCCGTCTACCCGGACAGCCCGGTTTTTCCTCGACTTCGGACTGGACGAAATGGCCCGAAGCCGGTTTGGCCTCCCGCCGGGATTTCCGGACAAGCGCATCGGGCGCGCCGCCGTGCGTCCTGAGCTTCAAACTCCAGCCGGGCGCTTACAAGGCCAGGCTCAAGACGCGGGATCAGTACGGGTCGAACGTGGAGGCGGTCGGCTTCCTGCTCGTCCTGTCTCCGGAGGAACAGCGATTCGACATTCCCCTTCCTTTCCACGTCGTGGCCCGGAACAATCCGGCGGCTGTCGGGGAGACGTTCGAGCTGCTGTGGGCCACGGGCTATGAGCGGGGACCGCTGCTGATCGAGGTTCTGCGCGACAACCGGCACCTGCAGAGGTTTTGGACGACCTCCGGCCAGACGCAGGGCCTTCTCCGCATCCCCGTGGACGCCTCCCTCAAGGGGGGCTTTACGGTCATCTGTTCACTGGTCAAGGAGAACCGTTTCTATCGGAGCGAGAACAAGGTCTTTGTCCCCTGGTCGGACAAGAATCTGTCGGTCCAGTGGACGACGTTCCGGTCCAAACTGCTCCCCGGACAGCAGGAGCGCTGGGCGCTGAAGATCCTCGGGCCGAATGCGCTGCCGGCGGCCGCGGAGATGGCGGCCGCTCTGTATGATGCCTCCCTCGACCAGTTCTATGCGCACGGCTTCCCGGGCCTGGACAACATCTTCGCCCGTGACCGGACGAGCTTGTTTTCCATCTTTGTCAACGCGGAGCTCTCCTTCTTCTTCTTGAGCCGGAGGCTGAACGTCGTTCCTCCGGCCGCCGTGGCAACCTACCCCGGGTTTCCCGAGGCGGTGTGGAGGGATCTGTTCGACTTTGAATATTATGATGAGAGGATCCTGATGAAATCCAGGGCCGTGGCCGCCGCGCCCCAGGCCGATAAAGGAGAGGCGGCGGAGGAAATGGCCGTGATGGTGTCGTCGGCGGGAATGCCAGGCGAGCCCGACAAGATGGAAGGCGCTCCCGCCGCGCCCGACCTGTCTCGGGTCCAGGCTCGAAAGAACCTCAACGAGACGGCATTTTTCTTCCCCCATCTCCTGGCCGACAAGGAAGGCACGGTCACCCTGGAATTCACCATGCCCGAGGCGCTGACCGAGTGGCGGTTCCTCGGCTTGGCTCATACGAAAGACCTGGCCAGCGGCTCCCTGGAGGGGACGACCGTGACGCAGAAAGACCTCATGGTCCAGCCCAACCCCCCGCGCTTTTTGCGCGAGGGGGACGTCCTGGAATTTACCGTCAAGGTCACAAACATGAGCCCCGAGGAAATCCGGGGCTCGATCGAGCTCGCCTTCCGCGACCCGGTTTCGGAGAAATCGCGCGACGCGGAGCTCGACAACCGCGTGACGAAAAAGGATTTCGCCATCCCGGCCAAGCAATCGCGCTCCCTGGCCTGGACGATCCGGGTTCCGGACCGGCTTCAGGTCGTGGCCTTCAAAGCCGTGGCCGCGACGGACAAGTTCTCCGACGGCGAAGAGGGATGGGTTCCGGTCCTCAGCAGGCGGCTTTTCATCCAGGAATCCATACCCCTCTGGATCAGCGGCCAGGGGCGGAAAGCCTTCACCTTCGAGAAGCTGGCCCGCTCCGCCGAATCCAAGACGCTGGCCCACCACGGCCTGACCGTGCAGATGGCCTCCCAGCCCGCCTGGTACGCCGTCCAGGCGCTGCCCTACCTGATGGAGTTCCCCTACGAGTGTTCGGAACAGGTCTTCAACCGCCTGTACGCCAACAGCCTGGCCCGGCACATCGCCCTCTCCGACCCGAAGATCCGCAGGGTGTTCGACCAGTGGCAGGGAACCGAGGCCTTGGACTCGAACCTGGAGAAGAACGAGGAGCTGAAGAGTGTCCTGCTCCAGGAGACGCCGTGGGTCCTGGAGGCCCGGTCCGAGAGCCAGGCCCGGCGGCGCGTCGGGCTGCTCTTCGACGCGAACCGCCTTGAATCGGAGATCAAGTCCGCTTACCGCAAGCTCGAGGAGATGACGGAGGGCGGCTCCTGGCCCTGGTTCCCCGGGGGCAGGCCGAACCGCTATATCAGCCTGTATATCATCACCGGTTTCGGCCGCCTGAAGAACATGGGAGTCAAGACAGTGCCCCAGGATCTGGCCCTCGACGCCCTGGACGGCCTCGACAACTGGATTCTGGAGCACTACCAGGATCTTATGCGGCGCAAGGCCCTGGACGAAAACAACCTCGGGTCGACCGAGGCGCTCTACCTCTATGGCCGCAGTTTCTTCCTGAAGGAGAAACCCATAGGCGGCCAGGCCGTGAAAGCGGTCGATTATTTTCTGGGCCAGGCAAAAACACACTGGCTGAAGCTCGGCTCCCGTCAGAGCCAGGGACACCTGGCTCTGGGACTGCAGCGATTCGGCTTTCCTGAGGAGGCGCGAAAAATCATGCGGTCGATCAAGGAGCGCAGCCAGGTGGACGAGGAGATGGGCCGATACTGGAGCGAGGGAGAGCACGGCTGGTGGTGGTATGAAGCGCCCGTCGAGACCCAGGCGCTGATGATCGAAGCTTTCGATGAGGTCATGAACGACGCTCAGGCGGTGGAGGAGTGCAAGATCTGGCTGCTCAAACAGAAGCAGACGCGAGACTGGAAGACGACCAAGGCCACGGCCGACGCGGTCTACGGCCTGCTCCTTCGCGGGGAGAGCCTTCTCGGCTCCGACGCCCTGGTCGAGGTCCGATTGGGCGGCGACAAGGTCGAGCCGGAGAAGGTCGAGGCCGGAACGGGATTTTATGAGAAAAGATTCGCCGCCCCCGAGGTCAAGCCGTCCATGGGCGAGGCGACTCTGGTCAAGACGGACAAGGGCATCGCCTGGGGAGGCCTGCACTGGCAGTACTTCGAGGACATCGGCGCCGTGACCCCTCACGCCCAGAACCCGCTCAAGCTCAAGAAGCAGGTCTTTGTCAGGCGCCAGACCAAGAAGGGGCCGGTCATCGAGCCCGTCCGGGGGCCTCTGGAAGTGGGGGACACCCTTGTCGTGCGCATCGAGTTGCGCTCGGACCGCGACATGGAATACATACACATGAGGGACCACCGCGGAAGCGGGCTAGAGCCGGTCAACGTCCTGTCCCGGTATCAATACCAGGACGGACTGTGGTATTACGAAGCCACCAAGGACGCGGCCACCCACTTCTTCATCGACTTCCTGCCCAAAGGAACGTACGTCTTTGAGTATCCCCTGAAAGTCGTCCATCGCGGTTCGTACCAGAACGGGCTGGCCCTCATCGAGTGCATGTATGCCCCTGAATTCAACAGCCATTCGGAAAGCGTTCATCTTGAGGTGAAATGATGAAAAAGACGATCGACCAATTCATTAAGGACAAGAAGGTGGCTCTGGTAGGCGCCTCTCGCAACCCTCAGAAGTGGGGCAACGCCTTGACCAGGATGATGAAAAAAAAGGGATACACGGTCTACCCGGTCAACCGGCGGGAGAGAGAAATCGAGGGGCTGGCCTGTTTTTCGTCCGTCGCCGCCCCGCCCCCGGAAGTCGCGCACGTC
>CAZFTV010000067.1:4653-9344 GCA_964521765.1 uncultured Eubacteriales bacterium | reverse complement strand
CCGTCCAGAAAAGCGCCGGAGCGATGATGGCCGACAGGACAAGCGTGACCGTCACCCGGCTCGCTCCTCGGACAATCCCCCCGCTTTCCCCCCTGGGCGTCCGCCGGAGAGGAATGCCCCGAGAGCGCATAGTACGGCCCGGCGAAGTCTGAGCGGCAGGGGCATGCTCTTTCGTATATATCAATGGACCTCCCGTGTCCACGGGGATTTCAGTGTCGTCATGGCAAAGGGAGTATTTCCTCCGGCGCGAGAAAGCGGGAGGACTGCCGGGGATGAGGACGGGCAAGATCGAGCCGATTCGCTTGACGTCGGCGATCGTGTTATGATGAACGGACTCGATGTTTTCATCTCTCATTCAGGGAGGGCATGATGACGACTTGTTCAATCCGCAGACCCCTGCTTCTTCTCGGCCTGGCCGTATTCCTGACGGCGTTTGTCGTCTCTCCTCCGGGACGAGCCGCGGATAAGGATAAGCCGCTGCTCCTCCAGCGGCCGGCCCTCAGCGCGACGCACATCGCCTTCGTTTTCGGGGGGGACCTGTGGAGCGTGCCGCGGGGGGGCGGCGAGGCCGCGCGCCTGACCTCGAGCGCGGGGCTTGAGACCAACCCCGTGTTTTCGCCCGACGGCTCTCTCCTTGCCTTCAACGGCGAGTACGACGGCAATATCGACGTGTTCATCATGCCTGCCGAGGGAGGCGTCCCGCGGCGCTTGACCTGGCACCCCGCCGCCGACTCCGTCCTGGGCTGGACACCGGACGGGAAGCGCGTGCTTTTCACCTCGAACCGCACGGCCTATTCCCGCTTCAGCGAGCTGTTCACCGTCGGCCTGGACGGCGGGCTTCCGGAGAAACTCCCCCTGCCCATGGGCACCGAAGCCGCCTTCTCGCCGGATGGAAAACGTCTGGCTTACGTTCCCCTGCCGCGCGCCTTCACCGCCTGGAAGCGCTACCGCGGCGGACGGATGACCCCGGTCTGGGTCGCCGACCTGGCCGACTCGCGCATCGAGAAGGTCCCGGGCGGCAAGTCGAACGACTTCAACCCCATGTGGGTCGAGGGCAAGGTCTATTTCCTCTCCGACCGCGAGGGGTCCGTGACGCTTTTCGCCTATGACCCGAATTCGAAAAAAGTGGCGCGGGCGGTTGAAAACCGCGGCCTGGATATGAAATCGGCCGCGGCGGGCCCGGACGCCATTGTTTTCGAGCAGTTCGGAAGCCTGAATCTCTTTGACCTCAAGACCGGCCGGGCGTCCCGGGTTTCGATCTCGGTGAGGGGCGACTTCCCGGAAGTCCGGCCCCGGTTCGTGAACGCCGAGCGCCGAATCACCGCCGCCGACATTTCGCCCAACGCCGCGCGGGCCGTGTTTGAGGCGCACGGCGAGATCATCACCGTTCCGGCCGAGAAAGGCGATCCGCGCAACTTGACCGAGACTCCCGGCGCCATGGAGCGCGACCCGGCCTGGTCGCCGGACGGGAAGACGGTCGCCTATTTCTCCGACGAGTCCGGAGAGTACATGCTTCATCTGCGGCCCCAGGACGGCAAGGGCCGGACAGTCAAGGTCACCCTGGAGGACAAGCCCACCTGGTACTTCGCCCCCTGCTGGTCTCCGGATTCGAAGAAGATCGCCTACGTGGACGGCCACCTGTCGCTGTGGTATGTGGACCTCGAGACGAAAAAAACCGTCCGCGTGGATAAGGAGACGTATTGGGGCTTTGGAGATGTCCTCGACCCCTGCTGGTCGCCCGACTCGAAATGGCTGGCTTACGCCAAGCGCCTGGCGAATTACCTGAGCGCCGTTTTCGTCCATTCACTCGAGGACGCCAAGAGCCGGCAGGTGACCGACGGCATGAGCGACGCCCGCTATCCCGTCTTCGATGCCGGCGGGAAATACCTTTATTTCACGGCCAGCACGGACGCGGGCGCTTCCCTTCAGCCCGATATCCACAGCGGTTTCCGACCTTCGACCTGCTCGGTTTATCTCGCCGTTCTGGATAAAACCGAGCCTTCGCCCTTCGCTCCGGAGAGCGACGAGGAAAAAGGCGCGGAGGAAAAGAAAGCCGGGGAGAAGAAACCCGATCACAAGCCGGAGAACAAGGCCGAGGCGAAGTCCGAAGACAAACCCGTGGACAAGCCTGAGGTCAGAATCGATTTCGACGGCCTCCTCCAGCGCGTCCTGGCCGTGCCGCTTCCCGTCCGCGATTACGTCGACCTTCAGGCGGGGAAAACCGGCACGCTCCTGGCCGTCGAGGCTCCGCTGGCCCTCCCCGGCGCTTTGGCCGGCGCAGGCAACACAGTCCACCGCTTCGACCTCAAGGCCCGCCGCTCGGATGTCGCGGTGAGCAATGTCCGTTCCTTCCTCATGGCCCGGAACGGAGAGAAGTTCCTCTACAGCCAGCAGGGACGCTGGTTCATCGATGCGCTCAAGCCCCTGCCCCCTCCCGGGGCGCCGGCCGCGCCTCCCCCTGCTTCGCCCGGCGGCGGCAAGGCGCTGCCCACGGACAAGATCCAGGTCCGCGTCGAGCCGCGTTCCGGGTGGCGGCAGATGTTCCGCGAGGCCTGGAGGATTGAGCGCGAATTTTTCTACGACTCGAAAATGCACGGCTTCGACTTAGCCGCGGCGGAGAAAAGGTATGAGCCGTTTGTGGAGGACATCGTTTCGCGGCGCGACTTGAATTATCTGTTCGCCGAGATGCTGGGCGGGATCGAAGTCGGGCATCTCGGCGTGGGCGGGGGCGACCTGCCCGAGGTGACCCGGGTCCCCTGCGGCCTCCTGGGCGCCGATTACGCGGTCGAGAACGGCCGCTACCGCTTCACCCGCGTCTACGACGGCGAAAACTGGAACCCGCGCCTGCAGGCGCCGCTCACCCAGCCGGGAGTCAACGTCCGTCCGGGCGAATACCTGCTCGAAGTCAACGGCCGGGAGCTCACGGCGGCGGACAACGTCTATTCCTTCTTCGAGAACACCGCTGGGAAGAGCGTCCTTATCAAGGTCGGTCCCTCTCCCGACGGCCTGGGCGCCCGGGAGGTGACGGTCGTGCCCGTGGCCGACGAGACGTCCCTGCGCCATTTCGCCTGGATCGAGGGCAACCGCCGCGCCGTGGACAAGATGACGGGGGGCCGGGTGGCCTACATCTACATGCCCGACACGTCCTTCGGCGGCTACACATATTTCAACCGCTTCTTCTTCGCCCAGGTGGGCAGGGAGGCGGCCGTCATAGACGAGCGGTTCAACGCCGGCGGCATGCTGGCCACGGACATCGCCGAGATGCTCAATCGCCGGCTGCTGAGCCTCGTGGCTTCCCGAGACGGCGAAGACGAAGCCCAGCCGCAGGGAGCTATCTTCGGCCCCAAGGCGATGATCATCAACGAGTTTGCGGGGTCGGGCGGAGACGCCATGCCCTTTTACTTCCGCGCGGCCGGCGTGGGGCCGCTCGTGGGCAAGACGACCTGGGGAGGCCTGGTCGGCCGGGCCGTTGCGCCGAGCCTGATGGACGGCGGCTTCGTGACCGCGCCCAGCTCGGGCGTCTGGAGCCCGGAAACGGGCTGGGTCGCGGAGAACGTGGGCATTGCGCCGGACTACGAAGTCGAGCATGACCCGGCGCTCGTGAGGCTGGGCAAGGACCCGCAGCTCGAACGGGCCGTCGAGCTTGTCCTGGAGGCGCTGAAGAAGAGCCCGGTCAAGAAACCGAGACGGCCGGCGTTTCCGAAGCACTACTGAGCATAGACAAGGCCACGCTCCGGGATTTTTCGGGTCGGCTTCCGGAAAATCCCGTCCCGCTTGAAAAGCGAGGTTGGGGGATTTGAAATTGCCGATAGGCCGGCGCGCCTATTTTCCTTCGATCTTCTTCTGGATTTTTTCGATGAGATCTTCGCCCTTTTTCTTCTCTTTCTCCCGCTCCTCTTCGAACTGCTTCAGCTCTTTTTCCAGCTTGTCGATCTCGACGGTATGCTTGCCTTTTTTTTCCTCTTCTTCTTTTTCTTTGCTCATGTCGAATATTCCTTCCTTTCCGCCGCTGTTTTTATCATAGGAGATAAAAAAGCCTTTTTCAAGCGAAAATTTCGGGCCGGCGGGGTCGAGGACGGGGAGCCCAACCTCCTCCCCCCGGGGGAAATCCCGGTCCCGGACATCATTGACAGGCTCTTCTCCTTAATAGTAAAAAGGAAAACATCGTCAGCCTCGACTATAAGCTGACGAACAACCTCCGGCTCTATGGCGCCGTGAATTTGGAGGCGACGTCATTGAATAACCTGAAAGATGACTGGACGTTCGAATCACGGACACCCTCGGGGTCCGTCTCGCAAAGCGGGACCGGGGAAACTCTTTGGGTCTACGATTACCAGCCGAACGGGACCGTGTATACTTTATTGCAATTCAGCGAGGACCAACCCTCGGGCCCGGGCATAAGCAACGCCCGGCAGGGCTCGATCGGCGGCCCGGCCTTCGGGTTCGTGTTTGGGATAAAATACAAATTATGAGTTTTCTCTCACATGTTCCAGCGGTAGGAGACCTTCAAGAGGAAGATATTGTCCCCCGGCGCGGTGAACAGATCGCCCAAATCGCGGCGCAGTTGGAAGTTGCCGGGGTGGGCGTAATCGGCCCGGTTCTGGGTCCAGACGAAGTAGAGCAGCGATCCGGGCAGGTACTCCCAGCGGAAGACGATCGTACCGCGCAGCGACTTGTAGTTGAAGTCGGGG
>CAZFTV010000067.1:0-4643 GCA_964521765.1 uncultured Eubacteriales bacterium | reverse complement strand
AAAGCGGCGAGACCGCGCTCTCCCGGAGGATGGTCGCCGTCCGGGTCGACGAAGTAGGCGCCGTCGGCGTAGTCGATCGTCGAGCCGTTCCGGCCATAGAGGTTCCACTCTGAGTTCGAGGGACGGGCCAGCTCCTTGAACTCGTCGAACTTGCCCACGGCCAGGAAGGGCTGGAGGTAGGCTTGGAGCGAAAGCCGCGGGGTGAAAGTCCAGTCCAACCGGATGTTGGCGGAGATGGTATTCTGGTTGAGACGGCCGAAAACGTAGCGCCGGCCGAAGGTGGAAACCGCGGTTTCATCGGTCACCCGGGTCACCCACTGCAGGCCGTTTCTCTCATACCCCAGCGAAGGCCCCATGGAAAAACTGATGTTGGGCGCAGGCTTCCAACGCAAGCCGATATAGTAGCTCTGTTCCTGGAGGTTGGCGGGGCGGTTGTACGTATAAAAACTGGCCTCCCAGACCATAGGCTTCCGGCTGTCAGACTCAAGGTAGCCGTCGACCTGGTAGCCGAAGGGGATGAGGACCATCGGGCCGCCGCGGGTGAGCGTCTTGCTCAGGGATTCAGGATTATAAGCCGCCTCGATCTGGACGTACCAGAAATTCCAGAGCTGACCCTGGAAGAGGGCGATGCCCAATTCCCAGAACTTGTTGCCGCCGAAATCCATGTTGCGGCCGTATCCGGCGGCCACCAGGGCATAGCGGAAAACCTTGCCCGGCTTGGTCCACTGGTAGCCGGGCAGGGTCATAAGGTTGATGATGTCGGAAGCGCCGTATTGGAATCCCAGGTCATTGGCGTCGAAACCCGGGGACAGGATGCCGATCGAGGCAATGCCCAGCCAGTTTCCATTCTGCTTGGCCAGGGAGAATTTCCCGCCCCAGCCGGTCAGGGAGGTTGCGTTGGGGTCCACCTGGAGATGGCCGGCGTCCGGCCGCTGGAAATAATGCATGGAGGAATATTGAAGGCGGAGGATGTCCTGGGCCGAGCCCTCGATCCGGGTGCCGCCCAGCCAGCCGCCGATGACCCAGTTGCGTTTCTCATCCAGAAAATGCCAGCCGTCTACGGCCAGGCTGAAGGCCCTGCGGTTGAGGATGCTGTCCAAGAGAGGAGCATCATTATCGCGCAGGACGCCGGTGGTCATGAAGCCGATTCCGCTCCGTCCTTTGTCAATGTCCTTCTGGGCGCGAAGGACTCCGTAGAAAGATAAAGGCTCCACCTCCTGCTTGATGAGGGAGTCGACCTGGTCGATCTCGGCGAATTCGCTCGATGTCAGGGCGCTGACGAAGCCCACGTTCCAGGTCCCCAGCTTGCCCGTGATTTTAGTTGCGCCCAATATGGTCGTGCGATCCGGAATGCGGCTGTATCCGTCTTCTGTGACATAGCCTTGAGGCGCACGGCCGATTCGCCGGCTGTAGAAGAAGGTCGGGTTAGGCCAGTTGAAGTTGGCGTTGAGATACATGCCGCCTCTGCCGAAGTTGTTGAAGATCGAAGCCCCTTCGATGAAGAAGGGCCGTTTCTCCGAATAATAGGTCTCGTAGGCCGAGAGGTTGAGGACGGCGGGGTCGACCTCGACCTGGCCGAAGTCGGGGTTGACCGTGGCGTCGAGCGTCAGGTTGCTCTTCAGGCCGACCTTGAGGTCCAGGCCGGCGTTGCCCAGGCCGCGGCGGCCGGTTTCGAACGGATTGCCCTCCTCGGAGGGCCGAAACTGGGCCTGACCGACGACATAGGGCAGGATTTCGATATGGCGTCCGGGCTTGATGCCATGGATGCCCTCCAGGAGAGCGAACTTGGATACGAATGCCGGCTCGCTCTTCGGCACCCAGGCGAAGCTGGCCAATTCATTTTTACGCTGGATGATACGACGGAAATTCACGCCCCAGACGTGGTCATTCTTCTTCGGAAACCGGAGCTGGTTGAGGGGGATCCTCATCTCCAATGTCCAGCCCTGTCCGTTGACCTCGGTCTTGGCCTCCCAGATGCCGTCCCAGGAGCTGTCTTGTTCGACGTCGTTGGACAGGACTCTGTCCAGGATGGAGCCGGCGGGGTTGATGCCGAACATGTAGCCGGTGCGCTTGTCGTTGTAAGGGTCTACGGCGAACATGAACCAGTCGGAATCGACCTGAGAATCGCGCCGGCCGAGGCGGCTCACGATTTTTTTGGGCTCGGAGTCGTAGCAGTAGGCGGCCACATAGACGGCCTTGTCGTCGTATGCCACCCAGACATGGGTCTGTTCCGTCGAGGGATCTCCGTCCTGGGGGTCGTTCTGGATGAACCCGTCGCAAGGAACACGCTGCCAGACTTGTTCGGTCAGCCGGCCGTCGATGACGATCGGTTCCTGTGTCCTAACGGCGGATATGGTCTTCAACGCCGCCGGCGCCGCGGCCGGCGCCTGCTGGCGAGGTTTATCCTTGGCCCCTAACGTCAACGGCAGCAAGAACGCGGCCAATATCAGCGCTGATTTCTTCATGGCTGTCTGCTCCTTTTTTCCCTGTCGAGTCGCACCGCATGAACTCCGGTTGCAGTCTCTGCTAGATATACGATAGCCGGGCAGGAAAGGTTTCCTGAGATTCAGGATATCAGGCCCTCCGTTCGAGCTTGATCTCGCCGATGACGCCGGCGTCCGTTTCCCATCTGCCCACCAGAAACTCGCCCTCGATCTTGACGATGGCGCGCACGGCCGTCGTGGTCTGGCCGTCGAAAACGTTGAAATGCAGCGTCAGAACGCCGTCCTTAAGTTCGACGGAGGAAAATGCCGTCTCGTTGGCCAGCCCCAGAGAATCAGTCAGCATGCCGGTGTACGTGTCCCCGTCTTTTTTCAACACGACGGTCATTTCGTCATCCACGCCCCGGTCGGAAATGTAGGTCGTTCCGACCCAGGTGCCCGAGAGGTCGATCTCCAGGCCGAGGCCTGAAACCGCCGCTCCGGACAGGGCGAGAACCAGAGTTATGATAACCTTCAAGCTTTTCATTTAAATCCCCTTAGTTATTGAAATTAAAATAGTTATAAGACCGGAGGGTCACGCCGGGAATTTCTGAACCCTTCCGGACTTGACTCCCGAGTTCCATCGGTAACAGCTTTCCTAATATAATACGAATTAATCGGCAAAAAGGTTGCTGGAAAACATCCGGCCCACGAGTCCTTGCCAAGGCCGTGCCCGTTCTGTATAATGCTTTTCCTGTTCGCCCGTCCTTCCGGTCAGAGGTGAAATCTCTCGTTGTCCCCAAGGAAAGATAAGCTATGGTTTCCGACATCGCCCGCATGCGGAATATAGGCATCAGCGCCCATATCGATTCCGGGAAGACCACGCTCACCGAGCGTATTCTTTTCTACTGCAAGAAAATCCGCAGAATGCACGAGGTCAAAGGCAAGGACGGCGTGGGCGCCACCATGGACAGCATGGACCTGGAGAAGGAGCGGGGCATCACCATCTCCTCGGCCGCCACGCGCGTCGTCTGGGCCGGTCATGACATCAACATCATCGACACGCCCGGCCACGTGGATTTTACGATCGAGGTCGAGAGAAGCCTCAGGGTCCTGGACGGCGCCGTCCTGGTGCTGTGCGCCGTGGGCGGGGTTCAGTCCCAAACGATCACGGTCGACCGACAGCTCAAGCGCTACACCGTTCCGCGACTGGCGTTCGTCAACAAGCTGGACCGGGTGGGCGCCAACCCGGTCAAGGTCAGGGACCAGATGGCCGACCGTCTCGGCCTGAACGCCGTTCTGCTGCAACTGCCTATCGGGCTCGAGGACAACCATAGCGGCGTTGTCGACCTGGTGTCCATGAAGGCCGTCACCTTCGAAGGCCGGGACGGAGAAACGGTCGGGGATGGGGCGATTCCGGACGAGCTCCTCCCCGAAGCCCGTCGCCGGCGAGAGGAATTGCTCGACGCCGTTTCCTTCTTCTCCGACGAGCTCACGGCCGCCGTACTGGAAGGAAGGGAGACCGAAGAGATGATCCGATGGGCCATCCGCCGCGGGACGGTCAGCCGGCGGCTGGTTCCCGTGCTCATGGGCTCGGCCTACAAGAACAAGGGGGTGCAGCCGCTGCTCGACGCCGTGGTCGCTTATCTCCCCGACCCGAGCGAGGTGGAGAACACCGCTCTCGACCTGGACCGGGAAGGGGCGGAGGTCGTTCTCCGGGCCGACAGCGCGGCGCCCGCCGTCGCCCTGGCCTTCAAGCTGGAAGACGGGCCGTACGGCCAGCTGACCTATGTGCGCATCTACCAGGGCAGCCTGCGCAAGGGCCTGGAGCTCATCAACACCCGCTCCCGTCATAAAGTGCGCGTGGGCCGCCTGGGCCGCATGCACGCCGAAAGCATGGAGGACATCGAGGAAGCCGGAAGCGGCGACATCGTGACCCTCTTCGGCGTTGAGTGCCAGTCGGGGGACACCTTCGTCCAGTCCGGCCTCGACCTGGCCATGACCAGCATCCATGTGCCCGAACCGGTCATCTCCCTGGCCGTCGAGCCCGCCGACCGGAAAAACCCGGACAATCTGGGCAAGGCGCTCAGCCGCTTCACCAAGGAGGACCCGACTTTCAAGTCCTACGTGGACGCCGAATCGGGGCAAACGATCATCCAGGGCATGGGTGAACTTCATCTCGATGTTTACATCGAACGGATCAAGCGGGAGTACCGGACGGAA
>CAZFTV010000066.1:6575-9423 GCA_964521765.1 uncultured Eubacteriales bacterium | reverse complement strand
CGCCCACTCCGGGCTGAGAAGTTCCTTGCGGACAAGGAACGCCAGCACCTCGCGGCTGAAGATCTCCTCGAGCCGCGAGTCGTCGATCCGGGCGACGAGATGGAAGGCGCCCGTCCTGTCCACTCCGCCCTCGGTTACAAGGAAATGCAGGTTGGGGTGAAAGTTGATGCGACCACCGAAAGTCTGGATCGCGGCCACTGCTCCCGGCACAAGCTCAAGGCCTATGGCTGTGTGCAAGAATTTCACAAGTGTACGCACCGCCGTGAGACAGAGATCATTGAGGAGTTTTCGCCTGAAGCGGAAGAAAAGACGCGCCATCTTGGGAATGGTGAAGACAACCTGACGGCGAGGGACATCCAGGATGTGTTTTTTAATTGCGCATTTTATTTCATCCAGGTATAAAGATGATATGAGAAAACTGTTTTTGATTTTTATTTTTCTTTCAAGCCTGTTTTCAGTTGTTCTTGCGGAGGGCAAAAAACCCCGTTTCCTGATCGAGCCCGCTGAGGCGCTGATGGATGAGGTCGTCTGCATCAGGATCCTGGGACTGCCCGCGCAAAAAAAAGTTGAGGTCATCCTGAATACCCGGGATCAGGAGGGGCGGGCCTGGTTCTTGGCTAATCAGGAGGGAACGGTTGACCTCTCGCTGGACATGCCTTTGGAGGGCAGCTGTTTCAGCGGCCCGAACCCCATGGGACTCTTTTTCTTTTCAAAAAAAGCAGAGCCGAAGTCCGGAGGCCCGGAGTATAAACTCGCCGATCCTGTTGTCTCAAAATTTAGAGCGGAAGTTGAAGGCAAGATTTTAGCGGAAGCCCGGCTTGCCAGGTGGTGGGTCACCTCTCGGACAAAGGTCAGCGAGATCAGCGAGCCCGGTTTCGCGGCAACCCTCTTTCAGCCCCGAAATGACGGAAAAAAAAGGGCGGCTGTCATAACCCTGTCAGGATCGGAAGGCGGAAAGAATGAGCGCGACGCCGCCCTGCTCTCTTCGCACGGCTATGTTGCCCTGGCCCTCGCCTATTTCAGGGAAGAGGGGCTTTCCAAAGATCTTGTCAATATCCCTGTCGAGATCGTGAAGCGGGGCCTGGATTTTCTGATGACCCTGCCGGATGTTGACCCGGAGCGTATCGGCATTCTGGGAGGATCAAAAGGAGCGGAGCTGGCCCTGCTGGCCGCTTCTTGTTTCCCTGAGATAAAAACGGTCGTGGCTTGTGTCGGCACGCACGTTGCATGGGCCGGGATGCGGGGTTTCATGGGCGTGAACGAGCCTTCCTGGACCTATCAGGACAAACCCTCGGCTTTTGTGCCTTTTGTGATGTCTCCGGATCTTTTTAAGATGCTGCGCTCTGACAAGCCCTGGAGAATCGGCCTGCTTTATGAGGAAGGATTGAAAAACAGCTCTGCCGTGGAAAAAGCCCTGATCCCGGTTGAAAACATTAAGGGGGCGGTGCTGCTGATCTCCGGAAAGGAAGATCAGATCTGGCCGAGCTTTCTGATGTCGGAAAAGGTCATGGAAAGGCTGCGGGAACATAATTCCCCCTTTCCATACCTTCACCTTTCCTATGAGAATGCCGGCCACGGTATTGCCAGGGCCTTTGTCTCGCTGCAGAATTCAGTTGTTTCGGGAAAGCTTGATCTGGGAGGAACCATCGCGGCTAACGCCGCCGCCACTCTGGATTCCGTGCCCAAAATGCTGAAATTCCTGGAAGAGAACCTGAAACTGGAGAACACGACCGGCCCTTATTAAGAGAGTGATGTTGATTACGGCGACCGGGCCGAGCACTGCTGGAACGGGGACCACGCTCGGCCCAACCACATCTCGCGGCTGCGCTACCACAAGATGTTCATCCCCCGCGCCGCCGAGCGGCTCCTCAAGACTGCTCCCCAGGGGGCGGACATCACCAACTGGAAGTATTAAAACGGTTTCGATTATTGAACACGACTCTACTCGACGATCCCGCCTTCCTTTATTTTCGGCTTGAGGCGTTCGCCCTCGGAGTGGGCCACCACCGCCGCGGCGGCGATGTCGCCGGTGATGTTCATCGAGGTCCGGAACATGTCCAGGATGCGCTCCACGCCCATGATCAGGGCGATGCCCTCGAGCGGAATGCCGACCTGCCTGAGGACGATGACCAGCATGAGCACGCCCATGGCCGGCGCGCCGGCCGCCCCGACGGAGGCCAGAGTAGCGGTGAGGACGATGGTCAGTTGGGCGCCCAGGCCGAGCTTCATCCCATAGACCTGGGCGATGAACACGGCCGTCACGCCCTGGTAGAGGGCCGTGCCGTTCATGTTGATCGTGGCCCCCAGGGGGAGGACGAAGCTCGTGATCTCCCGCGAGACGCCGATGTTCTCCTCGGCGCATTCCATGCTGACCGGCAGGGTAGCCGAGCTCGAGCTCGTGCTGAAGGCGATGAGCTGAGCGGGGAAAATCCCCTTCCAGAACTTGAAGTAGGGGAAGCGCGCCAGCAGCCGGACGGCCGCCGGGTAGGACGCGGCCAGGATGAGCAAGCCGCCGATCGTCACGGCGCTGTAGCGGAGAAGCGACATGAGGATGTCCGCGCCGAACGTGCCGACCACGGAGGCGATCAGGGCGAAGACGGCGTAGGGCGCCAGGCGGATGACGATCTCCACGATCTTGACCATGATGTCGTTCACGGCCTCGAACAAGGCCAGGACGGGCTGCATTTTTTTCTTATCGAGCAGAGTGATGACCACGCCCATGAACATCGAGAAAAAGATGATCTGGAGCATGTCGGCCTGGACGAGCGACTGGGCCGGGTTGTCGGGGATGATGTTGACCAGGACTTCCCCCAGCCCGGGCTGCTTCTCCGCGCGCTGTGCCTGGGCG
>CAZFTV010000066.1:0-6524 GCA_964521765.1 uncultured Eubacteriales bacterium | reverse complement strand
CGGACTCCGGCATGTTGCTCCCCGGTTTGAGCGTATTGGCCAGGAAGAGGCCCAGGCCGACGGCGAAAACGTAATAGGCCAGGAAAAAGACGAGGGTCTTGCCGCCGACGCGGCCGAGCTTTTTGAGGTCTCCCAGGCTGGCCACCCCGACGAGCAGGGAGGCGAAAATGAGCGGGATGATGACCATCTTGATCAGGCGGATGAAAGCCGTGCCCACGGGCCTGACCACGGCCGCGTCCGGCCCGAAAACGAGGCCGGTCACGGCGCCGAGGAGAAGCCCCGCCAGGATCTTCGTGGGGATTCCCGACTTCCTGAGCGCGGTGAAGGCCAGGACGGCCACGGCGCAGGCAAGAAGAAGCGCCTGCGCAACCTTGATCGCCGCCGCGGAGGCCGGCATCCCGAGCGCCATCGCCGCCCCAGACAGGACGGCCGCCGCCGCTGTCCCCGCCAGCTTGCGGATTAAATCATCTTTCTTTTTTTTCATGGGGCCGGGCCTCGACAACTCTTAGAAATTGTTTGAGATAACTCAGGAATTATGCTTGATATCATCGCTTAAACCCGCTTTTTGGCGTCAGAAATCCATATCATACTCTTCAATCACAAGCAACGCGGCAAAACGCGTTTTTTAACGACGGGTCGGCTTTCGGAGTCGGCCCGGCGTCAGTTCCGCCCTTTCGGCCGGAGGACGACGGTGCGGAGGTTCATGAGGCCGTCCCCGGCGATCGACACGGGCGCGACGGTCAGGGTGGCGACGGCGTCCTTATCCTCCTCGTAGCGAAGGCGCAAGCCGTGGAGGTCGGCTTCGATGGCCCGAAGAATGATCGTACAGTCGGCGGGTTTGATGGGCTGAGGAGCGACTTGCGGCTCTCCCGCGATTTCCAGCACAACGACCGTGTCATTGGAATCCATGGGTTCGGAAGGAAGATGGATAAAGGTCACATCGCCCGTCCGCTCGAAACGCAGGCGGCTCTTTTTGGGGTCGGCCAGGAAGAAAGCATTTTTGATGTCATTCATCAAGCCGGGAACGGAAAGCCTTCCGTCGGCCGGCCAGTCAAAAACATGGAGAAAAAGCTTGCCGGGCTTGACCGTGCAACGGCCCCACCCGAGCCTCTTAAAGACGCTGGCCTTCGCCCCGTAAATGCTCTCTCCATTCAAATTGAGCCAGCGCCCGATTTCATTCAGGCGTTCCACCGATTCGGCCGGAATGACGCCTTCGGCCGTGGGGCCGACGTTGAGCAGGAAGTTGCCTCCTTTGGAGGCGATGTCCTCGAGTTTGCGAATGAGATCCTGCGACGACTTCCAGTTTTGGTCATAGCTTTTATAGCCCCAGGTGTCGTTCATGGTCAGGCACACTTCCCAATCGCGCTCCGGAAGGCCCGTGGCCGGGATGTACTGCTCCGGCGTATCAAAGTCCTGAGGGGTCATCAGGCGGTCATTGATGATGATCCCGGGCTGGAGCCCGCGGATCATTGCCGCCGTCTCCTCGGCGCGCAGTTCTTCCGGGGTGTGCTCCCAGCCTCCGTCAAACCAAAGAACACCAACCGGGCCGTAGCGGGTCAGAAGCTCGCGGAGCTGGGCTCTCATATATTCGAGGTAGCGGTCGAACCTGGCGCCGTCAGTGGGGCGGGTGTCCCAGGGCCGCGGGCTCCCCTCGCCCCTGGGAAGGTAATCGGGATGATGCCAGTCGAGGATGGAATGGTAAAAACACAGTTTGATGCCCTGACGCCGGCACGCCTCGGCCAGCTCCTCGAGCGGGTCGCGGCCGAAAGGCGTGGCCATGATGTCATAATCCGAAACCTGGGAATCGAAGAGCGCGAACCCGTCGTGGTGCTTGCTGGTGATGACCAGGTATTTCATGCCGGCGGCCTTGGCCAGGCTCACCCACTCGGCGGCGTCGAATTTCACGGGGTTGAACCGGGGCACGAGCTGCTCATATTCGGGGACGGGAATCTTCCGGCTGAACATAAGCCATTCTCCGACGCCCTCGCCCTGCCGGCCCTTCCAGGTGCCCGCGGGCACGGAATAGAGGCCCCAGTGAATGAAGAGACCGAACTTGGCCTCCCGCCACCAGGCCATGCGCTCCTGCCTCTGGTTTGGAGTCTCGGCCCGAAGCGGTGAGGAGAAAAAATCCTGAGATAAGGCGCAAAGGATGACGGTGGGAATGATGAAAACCATGAATAGCTGAAGCGCTTTGCTCTTGACATTCGACATAAACGACATGATTTTTTCCCCTGGCCTCAGATCATCAACAGCGCGGCGAAGGTTTCGATGCCCAGCCAGAGGTGGCCGAGCCGGATGTTCTCGTCCTGCTGGTGCTGGTTGTTGTCGTGGTTGACGACCGAGACGCCGATGATGGGCGTCTCGAGCAGATCCTGGAAATGGACGATGGGCAGCGACCCGCCCAGCGTGGGCAGGAGGACGGGAGGCCGGCTTCCATGCCGCTTGAGCGTCTCGATGACCATCCGGCAGGTCCATGGCCGTCCGCGAGGCGGCGTAGCCGCCCCCGCCTCCGGTGACCTTGGCGATCATCGGGAACCGGGCGCGCGTCTCGGCGTCCGGCTCGACCTCGACGACATGGTAGCCCTGAGACCTGATGTGGTTCACGACCTTGGCCGCCATGTCGCGCGGGTCGTTGCCCTTGACCAGGCGGATGTCGAAGTGGGCCGTGGCCGAGGCCGGGATCGAGGTCGTGGCCTTTCTTCCCACGCCCCCGCTCTCCAAGCCGTTGATGTTCAACGCCGGAAACTGGATGGCCTCCATGAGGCTCGGCCAGGCGTCCTCGTGGCGACGAAACGCATACGTCCGTTTGACCTCGTCCTCGAAGGACGGGATGGACCGGACAGCCCGCAGCTCCGATTCCGTCAGCGGCGCGACCGTGTCGTAGAACCCCGAGACCTTGACCCGGCCGTTCGGGTCGCGCATCGAGGCCAGGAGATGGGCGAGCATGAGAGCCGAGTTGGGCGCCCAGTTGCCGTAGTGACCGCTGTGAAGGCTCGTGTCGGGCCCGTAAACCGTGACCTCCAGGCTGGTGATGCCCCGCGCCCCAAAAAATAGGGTCGGGTCGCCGGAATAGTAGGCCGGGCCGTCGCACATGAACAGGACATCGCAGCGCAGAAGACCCCTGTTTTTCTCGATAAAGGGAAAGAGGCTCGTCGAGCCGGCTTCTTCCTCACCGTCGAGGATGACCTTGATGTTGCTCTTCAGGCCGAGTCCCGATTGCCGGAGCGCGTCGAGAGCGGCCAGGAAGCAGACGATGGGCGCCTTGTCGTCGCTTGCGCTCCGGGCGTAAATGCGCCAGTCGTCCTCGTGCCTCGCCCCGGCCGCGGGGAAAGGAATGGGCGCGGGCTCTCTCGTTCCCGCTTGAAGCTTCCCGGGCCGTAGAGCCGGCTCGAAGGGCTTGGTCCCGGCCCACTTCTCGGGCTCCACGGGCTGGCCGTCGTAATGGACATAAAAGAGGAGAGTCCGCTCCGCGCCGGAGACTCTCTTTTCAGCGAAAACGACCGGGTTGCCCTCGGTCTCCATCACCCGGGCTTCAAGGCCGCGCCGCTCTATCATGCGCCGCAGAAGCTCGGCGTTCTTCCGGATGTTCTCCCGGTCGGAGGCGACGTTGGGGACAGCCAGAAGCTCCGTGAATTCACGGAGGATCTCGGATTCATGCGCCAGGCGGTAATCCCTCACCCCCCGCCACAAAGGCTCTTCCCCGCCGGCCCATAGCCCGCTTGCGGCGAAGACGCTCAAAAACAGTGCAGCCAGGCCATTGCGTTTCATTGTTATCCTCCCCCGGGTCGGGCCCACTCTCTATCGCCTGGTGAAGGAAAAGGCTTTCATGACCTCCATGAAGTCGCTGCTCTTGAAGGTCAGCTCCCAGTCGCCGGTCCGGACCGTCCCGGGGTAGAACCGGCCGCTGTTGACCAACTTCTCATCCTTGAGCTTGAGGACCATGGTGTAGGGCGGCTTCATCTTATAGGGTTTGAACCGGGCGCGCTCGCGCACGGCTTTCTCGACTCCCGCCCGGATCCGGTCGCAGGCCGCTTCCGGATGGAGGCACAGGGCGGCGTTGCCGATTCCCTCTTTGACGGCCACGGCCTCGACCTCGCCGAAGAGCTTTTTCGCCTGGTCGCAGACGGCTCTGTCGCCGGCGACAAAGACCACGGGCACGTCATACAGCCCGGCCATCAGGGCGTTGTAGCCCGCCTCGGGCAGGGACAGGCCGTTGATCGAGATGTCGGTGACGATGCCGCTCGAGGTGTGCTCGATCGTCGCGTCCGGCGTCCCGGCCTTGGCGTGATAGCCGATGAAAACCACGGCGTCGAACGTGCCGTCGATGCCCTCCATCATGACCTTGGGCCCGCCCGACCAGTCGCGCAGCAGCAGAGCCCGCTTGTCGAGCAGGTCGGGTAGGATGTTGCGCGCCGAGCCGTGGGAATCGCGCACCCAGACCTCGGTCGCGCCCGCGGCGAAGGCGCCCTCGGCGGCCGCGCTCGCTTCGAGCGACATCAGGCGCCGGAAATACTGGTAGTCGTCCGAGGCCGTGCGGCTGCATTCCTCGGAAGCGACGACGCCGGCCACCCCCTCCATATCCACGGAGATGAAGACCTTCAGGCCTTTTCCTTCCCGCGCCGCCGCCGACGGAAGAACCGCCAGCAAAACGGCCAGCATGAATGTCAGGGTTTTTTTCATCCGCTCCTCCTGTCCGGTATTCCAAGGGTATTATATCTCTTCCTGTCCCGGCACAAGAATAACTCCTTCGCCCATACGGAACTCTCCTCCAAGCCGTGTGGAGAGGCGAACCTTTGATTAAGCCGACTTCTCCAACCTCAATGGAACAGAATCCTTAAGTGGGTTTTTGCTAATTCCGCTCAACGAATAAGCAAGATTGACGAGCAGGGGACCGAATCTGATGAAGGCCAAAAAAATTGAACTGAACGTCGCTTGGCCGCTCAGGATGCCGCCGGCTCGGGAAGGACGAGGGCTCGGGCCGTGAGCTCCAGGACCTGGACGACTTTCATATCCAGCTTGTAGCATTTGATGACATCCGCCAGTCCGTCCACGCAATTGTGGCACATCGTGCAGACGAGCTTGGCGCCGGTGGCCCTGAGTTGCTCGGCCTTGATGCGGGCAACCTCCAGGCGCAGGGGGCGGTACTCGGCCATGGACAGAAGACCGCTCCCCCCCGTGCAGCAGTAGTTTTCCGTCCGGTTTGGATGCATCTCCCGGAAATCGGAGCACACGCGGCGCAGGACGCTGCGCGGCTCCTCGACCAGGTCGCCGGAGCGGGCAATGTTGCAGGAATCATGGAAAGTGACGGACTCCGGGTTCCGCGACGGGTCGACGCAGATCCGCCCCTCCCGAATATAGCGCTCCAGGGTGACGACCACCGATTCGGTGGGCCGTTCCTGGTCGAACTCGGCCCAGTCGTAGCCCTCCCAGCGCGTCGAGCGGTAGCCGTGCCCGCACTCGGAGATGACGATGCGTCCTGCGCCGAGGCGCCTGGCGGCTTCATACACGTTTCTGGCCACCCAACCTCCCAGCCGGTCGTCGCCAGAAAACAGCCCGAAATTCGTCTGGTCCCAGCCCCAGCCGGGCAGCGTCCAGCTTTCTCTCGCGACATGGAAAATCTTAGCCGCGTGGGCGATCGAGCGGGGGTCGAACTTAATCTCGCGGGGGTTGATCGTGTACAGCACTTCGCAGCCCTCACGGTCGACGGGAATTTCGACCGGCTGTCCGAGCTCCTGCTCGACCTCCTCGCGCATCCAGTTCAGCGTGTCGATGTACTCCTCCCGGCTGACGGCCATCTGGTTCCCGGTCTCCCACTGGTCGCGGACGAGACTGTCCCGGATCAGGTCGCGGATCGCCTCGGAACGGTTCTCGTACCCCTTCCGGGAGATCAGGCGATCGAACTTGGCGAGCAGTTGCTCGTCCAGAGACACGCCAAAACGGGTAGTGTCGGCCAATTCACCAAACTCCTTTACGCGCAAGACATCGTGGCACGATATTAAATATCGTGTTACCTGTCAAGGTAATTCCTTGGCACAAGATCTCGATTCAGGGCCTCAACCTATTGCTTGGCGTGTAACATTATGGGTATGCGAGCGAAAAGTGTTAACCATTAATGGGTTAGATCGAATTTTGAAAATATCCCCGTTTTCACGGTCCCCTCCTCCGGGCGGGGACCCGGATTCCATACATATTTATATCATAATATTCCGATAAGACATTCCCACATTAAACCATTGTTTGATATAACGGACATGCGCTTCTCGAATATCTCCCGCCGGCCTTGGCCTACCCGTGACAACTCCGGGACCGAGACAGTAATAACAATATATTTCTATATACCGTGACAGGGTTTGTTGCTTAATCCCCATTGTCCTGCCCGACGAGCACGTCCCCTTTGTTCCCATGGATGTATCCCCTGTTTTCGTTCTAAGGGATTTTCAGCGTTTATCGCCTTATGTAATATTTTATATTGCATTATATAAAACACATTTATATTATTATCTCGCATCTTCGATTCCACATCC
>CAZFTV010000065.1:8868-9510 GCA_964521765.1 uncultured Eubacteriales bacterium | reverse complement strand
CGTCTCTCCCTCCGCCTCCGCCTCTCTCTGCCTCGATATCTTATTCGAGGCGGCTCGCGGGGTGGGGAACGTGCGCTTCGACGCGGACGGAGACGGCGTGTTCCGGCGCGTCCCCCTGCTGTTCGGCTACCGAGACCTCGTCCTGCCCGTCCTCCCCCTGGCCGTGGCCGAACACGCCCGCGGGGAGGAGTTCGACCTCAACTCCATCCCCCTGGACGGGCGGGGGCGCCTGGTCATCAATTATCATGGGCCGACGGGCGCATATCGCGCCTTCCCCCTGGCGACCGTCATCAATTCCTGGGCGATGATGGAGGAGGGACGCGAGCCGCAGATTAAGCCCTCGGAGTTCGACGGCAAAATCGTGCTCGTCGGAGGGAGCGCTCCCGGACTGCTCGACCTGAGGCCTACGCCTCTCAGCCCGGTCAGCCCCGGCACGGAAATCCAGGCCGCGGTCATCGACAACCTCCTGCACCGGGATTTCATCCGGGTCGCGCCCGTCGGGTTGTCTCTCCTTCTGCTTCTGCTGTTCTCGCTCCTGACCGGAACAGCGGTCTCTTATCTTCAAAAAACGGGGCACCTCGTCCTGGCCCTGGCTCTCGGGCTAGGCCTGCCCGCGGCGGCCGCGGCGGCGGCCTTTAGGGG
>CAZFTV010000065.1:2058-8790 GCA_964521765.1 uncultured Eubacteriales bacterium | reverse complement strand
CCCTGCTCAACTACAGGACTGAGGGCCGGCAGCGCCGGTTCGTCAAGTCCGTCTTCAAGCATTACCTCAGCCCTCATGTCATCGAGGGCATCCTCGCCGACCCCTCGCGTCTGCGCCTGGGCGGGGAGAAACGCGCGGTCTCGTCGTTTTTCTCGGACGTGCAGGGATTCACCTCGATATCGGAGAGCCTCCCGCCCGAGGAGCTGGTCAGCCTGCTCAACGCTTTTCTCTCGGAGATGACCGATATCATCCTGGACTCGGGAGGGACCTTGGACAAGTATGAGGGGGACGCCATCATCGCCTTCTGGAACGCGCCCCTGGAGCAGCCGGACCATGCCCTGCGAGCCTGCCGGGCGGCGCTGCGCTGCCAGGCGCGTCTCGAGGAACTTCGGCCGTCCTTCGGGGAGAAGTACGGGCGCGAACTCCGCATGCGTATCGGGCTTAATTCGGGCGAGGCGGTGGTGGGGAACATGGGTTCCCGGAGCCGTTTCGACTACACGGCTATGGGTGATACGGTCAATCTGGCGTCCCGATTGGAGGGCGCCTGCAAGGCCTACGGCGTCTTCATTCTGGCCGGAGAGGAAACCGTGGCCCGCGCGGGGGCAACGATCGTCTCCCGGGAAGTGGATACTCTGCGCGTGGTGGGCAAGAAGCATCCCGTGCGCGTGTTCGAGCTCATCGGGGAGGCGGGGAGTGTGGCCGGAGAGACGGCCGGCAGTCTGGGCGAATATCAGTCGGCGCTCGAGGCCTACAGGGCGCGAAATTTCGAGGCGGCCTTGCGGCTGTTCGAATCCCTGGAGAAAGATCCCGTGGCCGTGGTCTACGCCGGACGATGTCGAGAATATCTGGCCTCCCCTCCGCCCGAGGGGTGGGACGGCGTTTTTGAGTTGAAAACAAAATGACGGGCGGTGCCTGGCCGGCTTGATCAGGGAAAGCCTGAAGGGAGCGAAGGATGGAGCTTGAGTTCTGGGGAACGCGAGGGACATTTCCCGTGTCGGGCCGAGACAGGGTGAGGCACGGCGGAAACACGGCCTGCGCATCGCTCGCGGTGTCCGCGAGCGAGCGGGTCATTATCGACGCCGGGACCGGGCTTAGGAACCTGGGGCGAAAAATCAAGGAACGGTCCGGCCCCGGCCGCCTCCATCTCCACCTCCTTCTGACGCATTTCCACCTGGACCATATCATGGGCCTTCCATTTTTTGAGCCCCTGAACTCCGACAGGACCGTTGTGACGTTTTACGCCGATGAAGAGCCAGAAGAGACCGAGAGGTTGCTCGCGGCGCTCATGAACGGACGGCTGTTTCCCCTGGGTTTTTCCGATCTCCGTTCGACGAGGCATTTCAAAAGGCTGCCGGCCGGCCGGTTGTGTTTCGGGGCCGTGGAAGTCACCCATCAGGCCCTCAACCACCCCCAGGGTTCCGTGGCCTACCGCCTGGAATCCAAAGGCGGCTCCGTCGTCTTCGCCACCGACACCGAGCACCCTCTCAAGGGAGTGGACGAAGCCCTGGCCGAGTTCAGCCGGGGCGCGGATCACCTCATCACCGATGCCACGTTTACTCCCGAAGAATATGAGGACGGCCGGCGCGGCTGGGGCCACAGCACCTGGGAGGCGGGCGTGAAGCTGGCCGAAGCCGCCGGGGTCCAGCATCTCCTCCTCTCCCATCTCAACCCCGACCATGACGACCGGCGGGTGGATGCGCTTGTCCGCCGCGCCAGGCGCCTTTTTCCGCGCACCGGGGCCGCCCGAGAGGGCCTGAAGCTGCAGATCTGACCGAATCATTCAAGGAACAGCAGAGACCAGGGGGAGGACTTCGGCGCCTGGCGGGGTTCCAATCGCTACTCTTTCGATCTCGCGCATGACCCTTTCTCTTGCGGTCTCCGTCCCGGCTTTGCTATAGTGAAGCGGCTCGCCGGGGCGGCCCTGTAGCTCAGTCGGATAGAGCAACGGATTCCTAATCCGTTTGTCGCCGGTTCGAGTCCGGCCAGGGCCTCCAACCGTCCGCCTCCCATCCGGCCGGCGGGAGTTACCAGGGCAAGTTCCCGCGCCGCACGGGGGGATGACGCCTCCGGGAGATGAAAGCTTGCCATGGACGAAAACGACGAAGTGAAAAGGTTTCAGCGCGAGCTCCAGGAACAAATCCTGGAGGACCTGCGGCGGACCTACAGCCCCGCGGCCATCGAGCACTGGCAGAACCCTCGGAATTTCCGGAGACTCGAAGACCCGGACGGTCATGCCCGGGTCAAAGGAGCCTGCGGTGATACGATGGAAATGTTTCTGAAGGTTCGGGACGACAGGATCGCCGAATGCGCCTTTCAGACGGACGGCTGCGGAACGACGATCATCTGCGGCAGCGCGGCCACGGAGCTGGCCGCGGGCAAGTCCTTTCTCGAAGCCCTGGGCGCGGTCAGCGCCTCCGAGATTCTGAGGGTCTTGGGCGGCCTGCCCGAATCGGGCGTTCACTGCGCCCAACTCGCGGCCGAGACTCTGCGCCGGGCGCTGGCTGATTATCAATACCACAAGCAGGCGCCCTGGGGAAAAAAGTATAGAAAGCCCTGAGGGCTCAGGATTTCAGGCCGCGGCTCCCGGGCTTGACCGCGACGCTGCCCGACCGGCAGAGGGGGCAGACCGAGGGCTCGTAGTTCACGACGTTCATCTGCATCAGGGAGAAGTAGGGGACATCGAACCGGGCGCGGCCGGAGCTTCGATCCACGACCGCCGTGACGGCCACGACCTCTGCGCCCGCGTTGCGCGCGACTTCGATGACCTCCGTGACCGAGCCGCCGGTGGTGGTCACATCCTCGGCGACGAGAACCCGCCCGCCCGCCGAGATCTCGAACCCTCGCCGCAGGGACATCCGGCCTTCTGCCCTCTCGGTGAAGATGGCCCGGGCGGGGAGCAGGCGGGCCACTTCCTGACCGAAGACGATTCCGCCCACAGCCGGGGAGACGACGACGTCGATCCTCTCGCCGCGGAAGTGATCGGCGATATCCCGGGCCAGGGCCTCGGCATGTCGGGGATATTGGAACACCTTGGCGCATTGAAAGTAGGCGGCGCTGTGCAGCCCCGAGGTCAGGATGAAATGACCTTCCAGGAGAGCGCCGGTGTCTTTGAAGATATTCTTGATTTCTTCCTGGCTAAGAGCCATGGGATTTGCCTCCAAACTTGGAACACAGGATAGCACAAAGGAAATCAACATAGAACATCCCGGGGGCGTCCGATTTCCCCGCCCTGGATTTCGGGGCGCGGCCCCGGGCCGGAGTCGGGAAAGAACGCCCCGGAGCCCTGATGTCCGGGTGACGGATTGACAACGCCGCCCGGCCCTCTTATGCTTCAACTGACGTCCATGTGTCCCTCTCTGGCCCGAAGCAGCAAGTCCCGCGGCGACTTCCGCGATAATCCGGCGGTCGTGCAGCTGAGGAACGTCACCCGCGTCTACGGAACCGGGGGCGGGGAGACGCCCGCTCTGCGAGACGTCTCCCTCGACATCGAGGCCGGCGCATTCGTCAAGGTCGTGGGCACGTCCGGCTCCGGAAAGACGACGCTGCTGAACATCATCGGAGGTGTGGACCCTGCCTATACCGGCACGGCCGTCGTGTCCGGTCAGGATCTCCGGGCTTTGAGCGACCGGTCGCTCAGCCGGTTCCGGAACAGGACGGTCGGGTTTGTTTTTCAGCACTTCCACCTGCTCGACCATCTCGATGCCCTGCAGAATGTGGCCCTGGCTTCGTTCTTCTCCGGGCGGGAAGAGAGTGACCCGCTCGAGCGCGCCGAAGAAATCCTGGTCCGCGTCGGCCTGCGGGACAAGTTGCGTCAGCTGCCGGGCCAGCTCTCAGGCGGACAGAAACAACGGGTGGCCATCGCCCGCGCCCTTTACAACCGGCCGGCCTTGATCCTGGCCGATGAGCCCACCGGCAACTTGGACACGAGGACGAGCGGGCAGATCATCGGCCTCTTCGAGCTCCTGAATCGCGAGGACGGCATCACCGTCGTGGCGGTCACACACGAGGAACATCTGTTCCGCGGCGCGACGAGGGGCGTGTGCCTGGAGGACGGCCGGGTGGTGGAGGGCGGAAAGACATGAAGCTCTTCAGCCTCGGGCGGTTCGTTCGGCAGAACCTCCGCCGCAACCGGCGGAACTTCCTCTTCGCCGGAGTCGGCATCGTGGTCGGGATCTCGAGCTTCGTTTTTTTTATCGGGCTGGGCAGCGGCATTCAGCGCGTGGTCTCCACGGAGATTTTTCCGTTGGAGGCCAACCGCATCCTGGTCGTGCCGCGCATGATGCAGTTCGACGACGACGCGGCCGGCCGGGTCATCGACGCCGCGGCGCTCGGGGAGTTTGCCCGGATCCGCGGTGTCGCGGCCGTCTATCCCCGGATGAAGCTCGCCGTTCCCTCGACCATGGCCATGGTCGGCAGCCGCATCGACGCGGAGGAAATCGAGAGGATTTCCCGGATGCCCGGCGTCAAGCCGGAGTGGCTGGTCGCCGTCAGGGATTTCAACTCCTGGCTGGAGATCATGGCTGACGGCATCGACCCTCGACTGGTCGCGGACGACGCCTTGTTCGGCGAATTCCGCGACCCCGAGCCCGGCCGGCCCGTCCCCATCCTGCTCTCCAAACGCCTGGTGGAGCTTTACAACTCCAGCTTCGCCCGGTCGCGCAACCTGCCGCCGGTCAACGACATCCTCATCCCCTACCTTCCCGTCCTGCCCCTCACGGTCAATGATTCGTTCGTCTCCGACGCCCAGGTCCACGGCGGGAAGATCCATCTCGGCGTGCGGTTGGTGGGCACGAGCCACCATGCCCTCCTGGGTGGGATCACCATGCCCCTGGATACGGTTCGAAAGCTCAACCGCGCTCTTCGCGGAGAGCGGGCGGCCGACGTCTATGACCTGGCTGTCCTGGAGGCGGAGTCCTCAGCCCGGCTGACCTCGATCCAGGAGGCGGTGCGGGGCCTGGGCTTCGGCCTCGATACGAGCCAGCAGCGCATGGCCGAGAGCGTGGGGTTCGCCGTGACACTGGTCACCTTGGGGTTCTCCCTCATCAGCCTGGTCATGGTCGGCCTGGCCGCCGTCAACATCGCCCATACATTTTATATGCTCATCTCCGAGAGGAGGCGGGAGATCGGCCTGCTGCGGGCCGTGGGAGCCACGCGCCGGGACGTGCGGGCCATGATCCTGGGCGAAGCTGCGCTCGTAGGGGCCCTGGGCGGCGTCGCGGGCGCGGCCCTGGGCGCAGCCGCCTGCGCCGCCGTCGACTGGCTGGCGGTCAAGCTGCTGCCCGAGTTTCCCTTCAAGCCGGATCATTTTTTCAGCTATCCGTGGTGGATGCTGGCCGGCGGAGTCATTGTGGCGGTCCTGTTCTGTGTCGCGGGCGCTTTCCCCCCCTCCCGGAGGGCAGCCGCCCTGGACCCGGCCAGCACGCTCACCGGGCGTTGAGGCGCCGCGCGGGAGGATGCGCGGGAGGCGGAGGTCAGGAAAGAAGGCTTTTCTCGCGCAGCCAGTCGTCGTTGAAGATCGTGCTTAAGTACCGGCCGGCTGAATCGGGGAAAATGGTGACGATGCGGGCCGGCCGGTCCAGCTTTCGGGCGAGTTCGAGGACGGCCCAGGCCGCCGCCCCGCTCGAACCCCCGACGAGCAGCCCCTCGCACTGAACGAGCCGCCGCGTCATGGCGAAGGCCTCCCGGTCGGAAACCCTGACCATGTCGTCCATCACATCGAAGTCCACGCAGCCGATCAGAAATTCATCTCCCAGACCCTCCAGGAGGTAGGGCGCGGGCTTGACGAGCTTCCGGGAGTGGAAGTAGTCATAGAAAATGGAGCCCCGGGGGTCGACGCCGATGACCCGCACCCGCGGATCTTTCTCCTTGAGGCACTTCGCCGCGCCGCACAGGGTTCCTCCCGTGCCCACTCCGGCCAGGAAATAATCGATTCGGCCCTCCATCTGGTCCCAGATTTCCGGGCCGGTCGTGAGGTAGTGGCATTCGTTGTTGTCCCGGTTGTTGTGCTGGTCGAGGTAGAAGCCCCGGGGCGTCTCGCGGGCGAGGCGGGGAGTGATGTTGTTGTAGGAGTCGGGCGATTCAGGCGGCAGGGTGTGGTCGACGAAGACGAGATCGACGCCCAGGGCCCGCAGGAACTTGATTTTCTCCGGGCTGAGACTGTCCCGGACAACCATCTTGACCTTGTATCCCTTGAGGGCGCAGACCATGGCCAGCCCGAGGGCCGTGTTGCCGGACGAGTTGTCGACGATCGTGTCGCCGGGCTTGAGGCGGCCCTCCCTCTCGGCTTTCTCGATCATGTGCTTGGCGATCCGGTCCTTAACGCTGCCCATGGGGTTGAGAAATTCGAGTTTGGCGAAGATCTCGACCTGGAGACCGGCGCTCAGGCGGCCGAGACGGAGAAGGGGCGTCCGGCCGACGCCGTCGAGGATCGTCTCGTAGATGTTCAGCGAATCAGGCTTTCGGCGTCTTAGCCGTTGAAATCCTGAACGGGACGTACAGGGGACAGAATCGGATCAGGCTGGTGATGAGGAAGACGATGCCCAGGGCGCCGAAGATCCAGGCCAGGGTTCCCTTCAGGACTTCGGTCCAGATGAGGACGGCGATGACGATGGCCAGGAGCGTGCGGATGAGCCGGTCCGTTTCGCCCATGTTCTTCTTCATTTTCGATCTCCTTCCAGAACCGCAACGAAGAATGATAAACCATTCCGCCGTTGATGACAATATCCGGACCGC
>CAZFTV010000065.1:0-1958 GCA_964521765.1 uncultured Eubacteriales bacterium | reverse complement strand
TACTTGAGCGATCATTTTCACGTCCACTTCATCGACCTGCCCGGCTTTTCCCTGGACTCCCCCCCTTTGGAGGAGGTCAGCCTGGAGAGTTTCTGCCGCTACGCGGAGGACAGGATCGAGGCGCTGGGCCTGGAGCAATACATCCTGACGGGAATCTCGTTCGGCTATACGGTCGTCAGCCGCCTGCGCCGGGACCCTCGGTGCAAGGGGGTGGTGGCCATCTTTCCCTTCCTCGGCAAAAAATCATTGAGCCTCAATACGCCCTGCGGGCTTTCTGCGGCAACGTGAGGGAGCTGTGTGTTCTTCACACCGACCTGGAGCATTATCCGGTCAACCCCGAAAAGTCGTATTTTCAGGAGCGGTTCCGCGAACAGGACATGCGGCGCATCGTCGGTTTCCTGAACGGCCGACGGAAGCCTGCGGAGGAAGGGGACGAAAACCCGGCTCCGATGAGGGGAGGGGAGTCGGGCTCGTCGGCGGGAGAACGGGGCTCGATCTTAAGGAGCTTTTGAGGGGGCCGACACCCCGGGAGAGAGAACGATGGCCAAGGTTCTGGTGAGCTATTATTCGAGAACGGGACACACGCGGAAGATGGCGGAGAAGATCGCCGGGCGGATGAAAGAGGAGGGGCTGGAGGTCGTCCTCAAGCGGGTCGAGGAAACGTCGGTCGAAGAGCTTCCCGGATACCAGGCCCTCATCCTCGGCTCTCCCACGTACTACGGGACCATGGCCTGGGAGGTCAAGAAGCTCCTTGATGAGAGCGTGAAATTCCATTCCAAGCTTAGGGGGCGCGTGGGCGGCGCTTTCTCCTCGTCGGCCAACGTCGGCGGCGGCAACGAGACCACCGTGCTGGATATCCTCAAGGCCCTGATGATTCACGGCCTGATCATCCAGGGCTCCGACCGCGGGGACCATTACGGTCCGGTGGCCGTCGGCCGGCCCGACGCCCGGTCTCTCAAGGGTTGCGAGGACTATGCCCGCGGGCTGGCCGCCTTGATCAAAAAGCTGTTTCCCTGATTTCTTTCCGGATCCTCCGGGCCGAGGGGGTGTTTCGCGCTGGGATGGAGAGGGCGCTTTTGGAAGCCCGCCCGGCTCAGGGGGGCGCCGGCCCTTCATCTCACTTGGTTTTGCGCGGCGATTATGATACATTTTTGCCATTCCCGTTCGGCCGCTTTTTCTGGAACGGGTTCTCCAGACAGCCAAGGAGCCGGATATGAAGAGAACGGAACGAAAACATCTGAAGGAAGATCAATTCGCCTCGGGGCTGCAGAGGTTTTTGCACTTCCTCGGTGTTTACAAGATGTGGCTCATCGTTTCCGTCGGCATCGTCCTGGTCGGAGCGTTGATCTTTTTCGGCGCCAGGTTTCTGCAGGGCAAGGCGCTGGAAAACAGGGGCCGGGCCGAAGCCGAGATCCTGGAGCTGTACAATACTCTGGAGAAGAACCCCGACCATGCGGCCCGGCTCGAGGAATGGTCCGTGAAGGGGCGCTCCGGCCGTCTGGCCGGATTGTTGCTGGCCGGTCACTGGGTCGACAAGGGCAACCTGGAGAAGGCAGAGGGGATCCTGTCCCAGGTCCCCGAGAGCCCCAAGGACTTCCTGTACTACCAGGTTCAGGACCTTCTCGGTCAGGTGTATTTCCAGCGCCGGGACTACGACAAGGCCATCGAGGTTTACAAGGCCATCCAGGCCGACAATCCCAAGGATTTCGCCATGGATGTTGTCCTGTTCCATCTGGCGGAAGCCCTGGAGAAAAAAGGGCAAAAATCCGAGGCGCTGTCGCTCTACAAGAAAATCCAGGATGAGTTTGTTGAGGGGGTCTTCAGCGACCAGGCCGCCCAGAAGGTCCGCGAGCTGGAGTGAGGGCTGTTGACGGTCCGCCCGTCTTTCGGTATCATGCTCCCGCCTCGAGTGGGGCTGTAGCTCAGTTGGGAGAGTGCTTGACTGGCAGTCAAGAGGT
>CAZFTV010000064.1:7298-9559 GCA_964521765.1 uncultured Eubacteriales bacterium | reverse complement strand
AGGAGAAGAAGGCGGCGGCCGAAGTGGTCATGACCATGCTCCACGCCGGCGGCAAGTTCGACGACAAGACCTACAAGGTCTCGGGCGGGCTGCACGGCGTGGGCGTCTCCGTGGTCAATGCCCTGTCGAGAAGGCTCGACCTGGAGATCAAGCGCGACGGCGGCATCTACGCCCAGAGCTACGAGCGGGGTCTCTCCGTCACCCGTCTCAAGCAGGTCGGCAAGACCAAGAAGACCGGCACCAAGGTCACCTTCTGGCCGGACGACGAGATCTTCGAGACGTCGGAGTTCAGCTTCGAGATCCTGACCCAGCGGCTGAGGGAGCTGAGCTTCCTCAACCGCGGCATCCGCATCTCTATCACCGACGAGCGGACGAGCAAGAACCACGAGTTCCAGTACAAGGGAGGAATCGTCGAGTTCGTCCAGTACCTCAACCAGAACAAAACGCCCCTCAACCCGCGGCCGATTTTTTTCGAGTGCCAGAAGGACAGCATCATCGTCGAATTGGCCTTCCAGTACAACTCCGGCTACACCGAGACGATCTTCACCTTCGTCAACAATATCAACACCACCGAGGGCGGAACGCACCTCATCGGCTTCAAGGCCGCCCTGACCCGCTGCCTCAACAATTACGCCGTGGCCAACAATTTGTTCAAGGACCTCAGCGCGGGCGCCCTGTCCGGGGACGACTCGCGCGAGGGGCTGTGCGCCGTCTTGAGCGTCAAGATGCGCGACCCCCAGTTCGAGGGCCAGACCAAGACCAAGCTGGGCAACTCCGAGGTCAAGGGCATCGTCGAGTCCCTGGTCAACGAGAAGCTGGCCGCCTACCTGGAGGAGAACCCGACCAACGCCAAGCGCATCATCCTTAAAGCCATGGAAGCGGCCCGGGCGCGCGAGGCGGCCCGCAAGGCGCGTGACCTGGCCCGGCGAAAGAGCGTGCTCGAGTCGACCACCCTGCCCGGCAAGCTGGCCGACTGCCAGGAGCGCGACCCGGCGTTTTCCGAGATCTTCATCGTTGAGGGCGATTCGGCCGGCGGCTCGGCCAAACAGGGCCGCGACCGGCGCTTCCAGGCCATACTGCCCCTAAAGGGCAAGATCCTCAACGTCTGGCGGGCCGCCCAGGATAAGATCCTGAACAACGAAGAGATCGGGATGATGATCGCCGCCCTGGGCGTCGGCGTGGGCGAGGCCGACTCCAGCCTGGACAAGCTCCGCTACCACAAGGTCATCATCATGACCGACGCCGACGTGGACGGGTCGCACATCCGCACCCTGCTCATGACTTTCTTCTACAGGCACCTGAAGCCGCTCATCGAGCAGGGCTACCTTTACATCGCCCAGCCCCCCCTGTACAAGATTTCCAAGGGCAAGGAGGTTCAGTACCTCAAGGAGGAGCGGGCCTACGAGAAGTGGGTCGTCAAGAAGATCTCTGAGGATTTCAAGGTCCGGGTCAAGGGCAGGAAGGATGTTTTCGAGGGCGAAAAGCTCCGCAAACATTTCCTGCACATCATGCAGAAGAAGAGCTACCTCCAGCTCCTGGAGCGGAAAGGCTTCCCTCCCTTCCTGGTCGAGCTCCTCATCCGGGAGGGCGTCGACAGCCTGGACTTCCTCCAGGACAAAAAGGCCATGAAAAAAGTGCAGTCGCTCGTCGAGGCCAAGGGGATGTCCACGGCGCTCACCCTGGACGAGGAATACGAAGCCTGGGAGCTCGGCATCCGCTACCAGGTCAACGGCATGTCCATCAACTGCACGGTCAACCTGGCCCTGGTCAACTCGCCGGAATACAAGAATCTGATCAAGATTTTAAAGGAGCTGGAGGGCTTCCGCCCGCCCTACGAGATCATCGGCGACGGCGAGACCCTGGCCATCGAGAACGAGACCCGGCTCGTGGATTATCTTCATGAGAAGGGGAAAAAAGGGGTGTCCATCCAGCGCTACAAGGGCCTTGGCGAGATGACTCCCGAGCAGCTCTGGGAAACGACCATGAACCCCGCCCTGCGGGCCCTGCTGAAGGTCTCCATCCGGGATGCGGTAGAGGCCGACGAAACCTTCTCCATCCTCATGGGTGATGAGGTCGAGAGGCGGCGCTCATTCATCGAGGCGAACGCCGTCATGGTCACCAACCTCGACATTTGACGGCTTCCAGCGAAAGGACCGTAGCATGACCCCCGCCGACAAAGACAAGGACAAGGACAAGGACAAGGAAAAAGAGCGTTCCAAGGGACCGGCCCTGCCCGCTGCTCCCCCCGCCGCCGCCGACCT
>CAZFTV010000064.1:0-7246 GCA_964521765.1 uncultured Eubacteriales bacterium | reverse complement strand
ACGGGCTGAAGCCCGTCCACCGCCGGGTCCTGTTCTCCATGTACGAGACGGGGACGACCCATTCCAAGCCTTACAAGAAATCCGCCCGCATCGTGGGCGATGTCATCGGCAAGTACCATCCTCACGGCGACCAGGCCGTTTACGACACCCTGGTGCGCATGGCCCAGAACTTCAGCCTGCGATACACGCTCGTGGACGGCCAGGGCAACTTCGGCTCGATCGACGGCGACCCCCCCGCGGCCATGCGCTACACCGAGGTCAGGCTGAAGAAGATCTCCGACGGCCTGATGGACGACCTGGACAAGGACACGGTCAACTTCGTGCCCAACTACGACGACAGCCTGTCCATGCCCGAGGTCCTCCCGGCCAAGTTCCCCAACCTCCTGGTCAACGGCGCATCGGGCATCGCCGTGGGCATGGCCACCAATATCCCGCCCCACAACCTGGGCGAGGTGGTCGACGGCCTCGTCTACCTCATCCAGCATCCCGGGGCCAAGCTCGAGAAGATCATGGAATTCATCCCCGGTCCGGACTTTCCCACCGGCGGACAGCTCTACGGCCTGCAGGGGGTCCGCGACGCCTACCGGGACGGACGCGGCTCGATCATCCTCCGGGCCAAGACGGTCATCGAGTCGGGCGGCCCCAAGAGCGAGAGGGATCGCATCGTCGTCACCGAGATCCCCTACCAGGTCAACAAGGCCAAGCTCCTGGAGAACGCGGCCCACCTGGTGAACGAGAAGCGGATCGAGGGCATCGCCGACATCCGCGACGAGTCCGACCGCGAAGGCCTGCGCATCGTCTTCGAGCTGAAAAGGGGGGACCTGCCCGAAGTCGTGCTCAACAACCTCTACAAGCACACCGCCCTGCAGACGTCCTTCGGCATCATCTTCCTGTCGATCGTGGACAAGCAGCCCAAGCTCCTGGGTCTCCTCGACATCATGAAGCACTTCCTCTCCCATCGCCAGGACGTTATCCGGCGCCGGACGCGGTTCGAGCTGAAAAAGGCCGAGGCCCGGGCCCACATCCTGGAGGGGCTGACCATCGCCCTCGACCACCTGGACGCGATCATCGCCCTCATCCGCCGCTCCAAGACGGTCGAGGACGCCCGCAACGGCCTGATCACACGCTTCCACCTGACGCACATCCAGGCCCAGGCCATCCTGGAGATGCAGCTCCAGAAATTGACCAACCTGGAGAGGGAGAAAATTCGCAAGGAATACATCGAAGTCAAGGAGCTCATCGCCAAGCTCAAGAAAATCCTCGGCTCCGAGAAGCTCATCCAGGACATCATCGTGGAGGAGCTGAAGAAGGTGAAGGAAGCCTTCGGCGACGCCCGCCGGACGGAGATCAAGGAAGGCGTCATCGCCGACATCAAGCCCGAGGACCTGGTCAAGGAAGAGGAAGTGGTCATCGTCCAGACCGCCTCCGGCTACATCAAGCGCACCTCGCTCAGCTCCTACCACAGCCAGGGCCGGGGCGGAAAGGGGCGCAAGGGGATCAGCATGAAGGAGGAGGATGCGGTAGAGAACATCTTCATCTGCTCCACCCACAGCTACCTTCTTGTCTTCACCAACCAGGGCCGCCTGTACTGGCTCAAGGCGCTGGATATCCCCGACGTGGGACTCGCCGCCCGGGGCAAGCCCATCGTCAACCTCGTCGAATTCCAGCCGGGCGAGGCGGCGACAGCGGTCGTGGCGGTCAAGGACTTCAGCCCCGACCGGTATGTGCTCATGCTCAGCTCGGACGGGCAGGTCAAGAAGACGGCCCTCGACCAGTTCAAGAACATCCGCAAGGGCGGCATTCAGGCCATGTCCGTGCGCGCCAAGCAGGAGCTGCTGTTCACCAGCCTGACCGACGGCAAGCGGGATATCATCATCGGCACCCGGCTGGGCAAGGCCATCCGCTTCAGCGAGAAGCAGATCCGCCCCATGGGCCGGCAGGCGTCTGGCGTGCGGGCCATCTCGCTGACCGCCAAGGACGCCGTCATCGGACTGATCGTCGTCAGCGCCGCGGACAAGTACGTCTTCACCGCCAGCGAGAAGGGCTACGGCAAGAAGACGGAGATCGCCCAATACCGCCGTCAGAGCCGGGGCGGCAAGGGGATCATCAACCTCAAGGTCACATCCAAGATCGGGCCGGCCCTGACCATGATCGGCATCAGCGAGGGCGCCCTGCTGCTCATGACCGAGGCGGGCAAGGTCATCCGCATCAAGGCCCATGAGGTGCGGACCTCGGGACGCTCCACCCAGGGCGTCAGGCTCATCAACCTCGAGGACAAAGACAAGGTTTCCTCCGTGGCCAAGGTGGCCGAGGAGGAATAGCCGCTTTCCCCGCTCAAAAAAACATTCGTCCAAAAGGGGCGTCGGAGTTTCTATCCTCGCTTTCGTCCCTGTTTTGAGCCGGGCGGGCTGCAGCTCCGGCTAAATCCCGAAGGCGTACTTGATGACATCGAAAAACCCGACGTCCTCGGAGTATTTCTTGATCTTCTCGTCGAATTGTTTCTTCAGGACATCTCCGCTCTCCGGCTTGAAATCTTTGAATAGAACCCCCTCCAGCGGGCTGATGAACTCCAGGTGGGGGATATTCTCTTTCCGGTCGATGTCCAGAGCCCCGCCGCCCGTCACCGTGATCATCCATGACCCTTCCTCGAGCTTGCGGTAAATGCTCTTCCCGTACCGGAACCTCGGGTCGGCCCAGTCGATGGCTTGGGGCATGAACTCCCGGACCTTCTGTTCCCTGAAGATGTCGTTGGCCTGCTCCGGTGCGGTCCCCGAATCGAAGACACGCCGGATGAACAGACGGTTTCCGAACAGGATATAATCGACAAACACCTCTTTGTTGATGTTGAGCTCGACGGGAAGCTCGGCGATCACTCCCTCGGAATTGCTGAGGACGACGGAGCATCTCTTGTCCGCGACTTTAAGCTCGGTAATGATCGTCCTGGCCAGAACCTCGTTGTAGCGCGCCTTAAGCTGGTTGAATTTCTCTGCGGCGACATTGTACTCGTCCACCAGGGTCTGGTACTTGGCTGTGATCTCGGCCACTCCCGCCTTATAGTGTCTGACCATCATCTTCATCTTGAAGAAATGGAAGCCGACGATGAAGATGATAACCAGCAACCCGCCCCAGATGATGAAGGAGGCTAGAGAGCGGAGTTTGCCAGCAACTGACCACGCTTTTCCTTCAGTCATGGGATCCTCCCGAATACAAAATCAAGACATCGTGACGCGTCCGAATCCTACCAGAACTGCTCTGGAATCGCAATGCGGCCGCCTCCAATCGACCAACGGTGACTCCTTCTTGTTTATTTGTCCTCCATTTCCTGTTCGACGCGACGGGACGGGTATTCTCCAGTCCGCCGTTACCAGCGAAGCCAAATACATGAAATCGGAGGCGGAGTGGAGGAACAGCCGCCCCGTCATCCTTCGCTCGCTCCCAGCGACCCAGGGGCGGCGGATTCCGACTTGACTCCGACCGGGGGCAAGTCTACAATAGGCCCACCTTATTAAAATTAGGGAGGGATTTATGTTCGAAACCATTCCCCAGATTCTGCTGAATACCTTAAAGGAGTATCCCAAGCCGGACCTCGTCCTGGTCAAGAAGGAGGGCGCTTATGCCCCCATCTCCGCCCGGGAATTCGGCGAAAAGGTGAAGCATTTCAGCCTGGGCTTGAAAGCCCTGGGATTTGAGGCGGGAGACAAGTTTGTCATCCTCTGCGAGAACCGTCCGGAGTGGGTCATGGCCGACCAGGCGGCCGCGTGCGCCGGCGGCATCACCGTGCCCATCTATACCACCCTGGTGTCCGAACAGGTGAAATACATCATCGACGATAGCGATGCCCGGGTCGTCCTGGTATCGAACGCCGACCAGTGGAGAAAGGTCGAAGCCGTCAAAGGGCAGCTCACCAAAGTCCGGTATTATATCATCCTCGACGGCCCCGCCCCCGCCGGCGTGCATCTCTGGTCGGACATCGCCGCCGAGGGGAGGAAGATCGAGGAAAAGGACCCGGGCCGGTTCGAGCGCGAAGCCCTGACGGTGAAGCCGTCCGACACGGCGACGCTCATCTACACCTCGGGCACGACCGGCGTCCCCAAGGGCGTGATCCTCACCCATTCCAACTTCTGCAGCAACGTCGTCACCAGCGCCGAGCTCCTGGAATTCTCCTCCCAGGATACGGTCCTCTCCTTCCTGCCCCTGTCCCATGTCCTGGAGCGGATGGTGACCTACGCTTACATCTACCGGGGCTGCACGATCGCCTACGCCGAGAGCGTGGAAACCGTGGCCCAGAACCTCGTCGAGATCAGGCCGCACATCATGGTCGGCGTGCCGCGCGTCTTCGAAAAAATCTACTCCAAGGTCATCGACACCGTGCTCGCCGGCTCGGGGCTGAAACGCAAGATTTTCTTCTGGGCCCTTCGGGTGGGCAAGGAATACGGCCGGAGGAAGGTCGCCGGCCTGGCCATCCCCGGCGGCCTGAAATTCAGGCGCAACCTCGCCCACAAGCTCGTCTTCTCCAAGATCATCGCCAAGACGGGGGGCCGGATCCGCTTCTTCGTCTCGGGCGGCGCCCCCCTGAGCAAGGATATCGCTGAGTTCTTCTACGCCATGGGCCTGGTCATCATGGAGGGCTACGGCTTGACCGAGACCTCGCCCGTCATCTCGGTCAACACCTTCGAGAACCTCAAATTCGGGACGGTGGGCAAGCCCATCCCCGGGGTGGAAGTCCGGATCGCGCCGGACGGCGAAATCCTGACCCGGGGTCCGAACGTCATGAAGGGCTATTATAAAAAGGAGGCTGAGACCCGCGACAGCTTCGAGGACGGCTGGTTCAAGACGGGAGACATCGGGCGCCTGGACGAGGAAGGATTCCTCATGATCACCGACCGGAAAAAAGACCTGATCGTCACCGCCGGCGGAAAAAACATCGCTCCCCAGCCCATTGAAAACATCCTCAAGACGAACCCCTACATCGCCAACGCCCTGGTCATCGGCGACCGGAGGAAATTTGTCTCCGCCCTGGTCGTCCCGAATTTCGAAAAGCTGGAGGACTACGCCCGCTCGAGCGGCATCGCTTTCCGGGACAGGACTGAGCTCGTCGGGAATCCGCAGATCGTGTCGTTCATCGTCGCCGAAGTGGACCGGGCCACCCCCATGCTGGCTTCTTACGAGAAGGTCAAGAAGGTTCTCCTCCTGGATCGCGATTTTGAGATTGAGAAGGGCGAGATGACGCCAAGCCTCAAGGTCAAGCGGAATATCGTGGAGAAGACATACACCGCCCGGATCGATTCCCTCTATCGGGAAGACAAGTTCGACAACCAGATTTAGGCTTCCCGGCCGGAGGCTTCAAAACGCGTTAAGGAGGGACGAAATGAATTTTCGTTTTCTGGTCAGGGCGCTTCTTCTGGCCTTGTCGGCCGCCAGCCTGTCGTGCGTCATCGCCATGCCTCCGCCGGCGGAGCAGCCCCCGCCTCCCCCCGCCGAGGAACCGGCCGAGGACGCGCCGCGCCTCGGGGCTCCCCCCCGGGGCGTCCTGAATGCGCTCAAGCCGGACCGGTTCACGCTGAATTTCGGGGACGCCTATCTCGTCCATGACCCCCAGTCCGGGGTTTTGCAGATCACGGCTCAGGGCAACGTCCTTTCCTACGGCTCGGGCTGGACGGTCAGGAAGGTCAAGTCCTACCTGTACCACCTCAGGCTCGACACATGGCGGGATTTCTACTGGCAGGTCAACACCAGCCGCAAGGAGGTCATGAGGGTAAGGGGCGGAACCTTCGGCTCGGTCTTGGGCGGAAGCAAACAATCCCTTTCCGTGGCCGTGGACGTGCGCGGCGGAGCCGGCGCCGGGGAACCCCAGCAGTTCACCCTGAGGTTCCCCAAGGCCTATATGGTCTATGCCATCGACGATGACGAGCTCCAGCTCATCGCCGAGGGCAATGTCCTGTCCTACTGCCGCGACTGGCGGCGATGCAAGCTGAACAACAACCTGTATCATTTCAAGCAGAAGGAATGGGACGGCTTCTTCTGGAAGGTGAGCACCGCCAGCAAGAAAGCCTGGCGCTGCCGCAACGGCGTCATCTGCCAGCCCGGGGGGACGGACCAGCCGCTCTCGATCAGGGTGGACGTCACCCGCTAGGGACCAACCCGGAGGCCGGGTCGCCCGGTGAGCCCGCTCCGCGGGGAGGGCCCGGCCGGGGCGGGTGGCGTGGAATCGTCGCGCCGGCCCGAAGACAGCAAAAAAAAGGGGAGGCCCGGAGGCCTCCCCTCAAATTCCAGGGACGAAACTACTTGATGTCGATGACTCCCTTGGTCCGCTCCCTCCGCTTCTCCTCCATCTTGTCCCATTTCTTCATGCAGGGAGCGTCCTGCCCCTTGACCATGGAGCAGGCCAGATATTCGGAGCAGTAGATGACGCAGGCCCGGATGGCCTTGCCGGCGGGCGTTTTTTGGGCGTCAGCGCCCTCAAGGGAGAACCCCCTCAGGCTGAGCCCGGCGCCGATGGCGGTGCCCTTGGCCTCGGCTTCGATCGTCCTTGTGTCCACGATCTCTCCCGTCTCGGTATCGATGACTTTGAGGTCGACGGCGATGTAGGTCTTATCCAATTTTCCGCCCAGGCTGACCGGCCCGACCCGTACGCCGCCGCCCGTCTCCCTCGTCTGCTCTTCATAGGCGGACACGGTGCCGGCGACAAGGTACTTGGCTCCCTTCATCTTGCCCAGCTTGACCTTTGTTGCTTGGCTGATGCGGTCGGTCTGGCTCAAATCCTGCTCATAGATGGCGGCGTCGATTTCCTTCCGCTCCAGGACCTGGAAGGCCTTGGTGCTGACGAGCTCCGAGGCCAGCATGTCCGAGAGCTCATTGGCCACGGAAGCGCTCCACCAGCCCGCGCTGGTGGTGTTGGTGAACCGCAAGACGCCCATACGGGGCTTCTCGTCCTGCGCGGCCTGGACCAGAACGGCCGCCAGCAGGAATACCGTCAGCCCGAACACGATTGTTTTTTTCATAAAAACCTCCTTCCGAGATGATTATGGTAGCAGGAATAGGGGAGGAATTCAAACCGCTCGGCTCCCGGCCGTCAAGGCCGAGAGGCCGAACCTAGTTGTGCGTCTCGTAAGTTCCTTGGCATTGTACCCATCTAGAAAGACGCACAAATGCCGGGGAGTTTGAGGGGGGCGGCGTGGCCCCCCTCAGGGGGTCAGCGGAGCGAAGCGAAGCGCCGAGGGGGGAGCTTGACTCCCCCCTGGAAGTG
>CAZFTV010000063.1:0-9706 GCA_964521765.1 uncultured Eubacteriales bacterium | reverse complement strand
AGGCACACCGAGAAAAGCAGAAGCATGTACAGCCTTCTCATGGCTTCTCCTCCTGTTCCGTTAGTCCACAGAAATAAGGATTATAATATTTACATCATTTCAAGCCTTAAGAAAATGCCGCAATTCTGCTCAGGCATAATTTTTCAATATCCTGGCCCGGCTTTCATCCTCTATATCCCCTTTAAAATAAATTTCAACGAGCTCAATCCTGTCCATCCCCTCGAAATATGCATAGATAAGCCTCAATCCCGAGGACGCCCCTCGCCCCTTCAGCGCCCGGCAGGCGAATTTCCTGACCTTGTACACGGCCGGCTCGCGAAAGGGAAGACCGGCGATTTGACGAATTCCGCCGTTATCAACCCCGATCTTATGGAAGAGGACAAGTTGCGCCCGGATGAGCGTCGACAGGTCCTCCTCGAGCGTCCGGAACCGCTTGGCCAGGCTTTTCAGGTCGCGCTCAAATTCCGGCAGGCGCGCGACCTCACGGAACGCCGGCGCCGATGTCATCTTTTCTCGCTGAGTAGGCCGGCGTTCGGTAGAAAACCGCCTCGTAGGGGATGATCCCGCCCTCTTCGGTCGTCAGCCAGGGGACGTCGTTGTGAGAGTACTCGCTTATCCTGGCGGCGTTCATGTCGGAAAGTCTATCAAGGACGCCGTCGATGACATCCTTTTCGCCCGCGCTTAAAAGAGACAGATCCGGGCCCCGGCAAGGAAGATATTTCGTCTGGGGATACTCGAAGTATCTATCGGAGACCTTCACCACTTCTTCGTCCCGAATCATGTCCTCAACGACTCTCTGGAATTCCAGGGGAGTCGGCCCATATTTGTTTTTCATGTACGTGGCGCCGATCATCTGCTCCTCGTACCGCTCGTAGTAATCAAAGTCGATGAAAAACAGGAGCTTGTAGATCACCGTTTCCCCGACGTTCGACTTGGCCCCGACTTTGTTGAGTATATAGAGCAGCACTTCCTTGAATTTCTCGAGGTTTCTCCGGGGCACATCGATGCGTATGCCGGGCTCGGCTTTCCTGTATTCCGCGCCGGTCTCCCGCACGAAAACCCGGGGCTCCTTGCTCTCGTCGAAAAGGGCCTCGACCCTCACGCCGAAGAGGTCGCTGACTTTCTTCAATTCCTCGGCGGTCACTTTTCTTGACCCGTTTTCGATGAACGACACCGTCGGCCTGGAGACGCCCAGGCGCCCGGCCAGCGCCTCCTGGCTCATCCCCCTTGCCTCCCGCAATTTCTTTATGCGCCCGCCCAGATGGACCATCAATTCTTCTCCTCCATGAAAATTATATAATTGTATGATATATTGTCAAGTCTTTGTTTGTTTATCTTACATGGCAATCGCAGCCCTTGCCATAGGCGCAGCCGCGGCCTCTTTTTTGGAATGCGGCGACGCGTCGCCGCTTTCAAAGCGGCCTCATGAGGCCGCACTCCAAAAAAAACGCGCCTTGCTGCCGGATTGAAGCGGTGACCGCGGTGAGCTGAAGCGCTTGAGAGGGAGACAGGCCTCCCCACACACAATGGAAGAGAACTATTAAGTCTAAGTCCAAAATTCCAGTTCCTCAGGAACATAATTGTATTTTTTTCATCAGCTTAAGCAGGCCCGACCCCAGAAGCGCAGGAGGGCTGAGGATGGTCAAATCCTAGACGATGCTGTGTCGTACGAGACTGACGATGGCCGGCGGACTCCAGCCCCTAAATATCCAGGCGGTCGCAGCGGTCTTTTGTGATCTCCGACCGGACTTTGCCCGTGTGGGCGATTCCGGCGGGTTCGAACAAGAGGAGCTTCACCTTGCCGATCGGCACGACCTTATGCTCTATCCCGCGTTCCACCACGCAGAACTCGCCCGCGTTCAAGCGCGCCGCATCGTCCCGTTGCCGCACTTCCAGCGCACCTTCAAGAACGAGAAAGAGCTCGTCTTCATGGTCATGCGCGTGCCAGGGGACTTTGTCCCCTTCGGCCCGGACGAGCTTGACATGCTGGCCGTTGAGCTCGGCCACGATCTTGGGGGAGAACAAGTCGCTGAATTTATCGAAGCACTTCTCGATGTTCACCACCTTGATCATATCTTTTTCTCCTGAAACTTTTCGCCGCTGCCGCGACGGCCGGGCGCGCCGACCGGCCGTCCCTTCTGTTCTGCGCTTCATCGTTCGCAAAGATCCTTTAATCTCGCCAGATCGCCCCTGGATTGTCGGAGGATTCTCTTTTTCATGAGAGACCCCAGGAGGACGCTCGCGACCCGGAGATAGGAAAGCGGGAGTGCTTTTGATCTCGATCGTGTTAACGATTCTCATGCGTTTCATGAGCCCGCCGCCAGTCGTTGAGGGCGCGGTTGAGATGGCCCAGAAATTCATCCCGGTTATCGGGGGAGAGCCGGACCGGCATCCTGTTCTTGCGGGCGATTTCGACCTGGTTCCTATAGGAGGTCACGGAGCTGTGGCTGAAGGGGGGAGCGAATCCCGTCGCCGCCCGCGCTTTCTCAATCGTCTCAAACCGGATCGTCCAGGAAAACAAGCCGAATTTCACCCTCAGCTTGTCCTGGTAAACGCATATCTTGGTGGGAAGCACCAGCCAATAAATAAAAAGGATGAAAGCGGCGCCGGCGAAAAAGATCCAGGCAACGAGACGCAGTTCCTTCTCGATCCCGGATGGATTCAGCCCGGGGATGCGAATCAGCCCCGACAGGACCAATCCCGCGCCGGCCATCAGGACGACCGGCAGGCCCATGAAAAACTTCGCCCAGCGCTCGTATTTGAACGCCGTCTCGTAGATGATCATGTCCATGCGCATCCGCTTTATTTTATTATGCCATGAAAGAGGCGGACCGACAATTGCGACGATTGGTGACAGAGATGCACTTACTCAATTTCGTTCCTCTGTAACCGATTGGTTTTAATGCGGCGACGCGATGCCGCGCTCCGAATAAAAATTCCGTCGGTCGCTTGACAGGCGCCCTGTCTCCGCTTGACAGGCTGTGAGCCCCCCCCATATGCTTGACCCATAAATAAAAAAAGGAAGGGGGAGGATCCCGCCATGAAACACAGCCGCCTCGAAACCCGCATCTTCCGCGCCTCGCTCGCCTGCCTGGCGCTCGCCGCCGCCTGCGCCGGCCCGGCCTTCGCCTGGAACCCCGGCGATGCCACCTCTCCGGACAATAAATGGGTGAAGGTCAACGGCGCCAACTCCTACAAGACCGAGTCCTACATCTCCAAGCTCGACTCTCCGGGATCGGCCTATCATCGCAGCGGCCACATTTACATCCTTCAGCACGCCATCGACATCCTGAACAATGACGGCTACGACAACTGGGCCGCGCTCCTCCAGGCCAACCTCCTCCATCTCGCCTCGGGCTCAAAGCATGCCGACGCCCACAAGGGCCGCGTCGAAATTCACATCTCCCTCGAAATCCTATGGGGCCTCGTGGACGTCCACACCTGGGTCGTTGACCTGACCTGCGCCGGCGGCTGCGATCACTATCATGACGTCAATACCGATGACGGCCTCGACCTCACCGCCTGGTGCATGCTGGGCGACGCCGCCGATTTTCTGGTCAAGCTCATCACCATGCTCGGCCCCAGCCAATACACCTATGGGCTGATCGATCTCGACATCGACGTCGTTCCCGACCTCCGGGCCCAGTACCCCTCCGGCCTGAAGCTCTGCCAGAAACATTTCCTGGACGCCAAGAAGGCCTGGGACGGCAACCTCCTCTACCCCGACCGCTCGGCCCTGGACAGCGCCTTTTACGAGCTCGGCTGGGCCTGCCACCTGCTGGGCGACCTCGCCGTCGCTCAGCACCTCCACGGCGAATTCATCGGCGGGCATGCCGCCTATGAGGACGCGGCCGACGGCCTGGGCGACGACACGGATTATCCCAATCACCACGCCAAGAAGGCCAAGGGGCTCTATACGTTCTCGAGCGCCTCGGGGAGCGCCGCGGTGAGCCAGCTCGGCCTCAAACTGGTGAATACCCTCTATCCCGATTCCAATTATCATGACCTGGCCGAGAACGGCGACACCTCGCAGCGCCAACAGGCGCTCAAGAAAGCCCTGCCCTTGGCCGAGAAATACACGGCCGCCCTCATGGCCCAGTTCCTGCACGAGGCCGGAATTCCCAGCACGACCCCGCCGCTGGAAGGCTATATCCGCGTCATGGGAGGAGTGAAAGTCCCCTACGCCTACGTCTTCTACGCTCCAGCCGGCTACACCGTTCAGATCGAGCAGAACCTGACGCCCGCGCAGCTCGACCCCAAAAAGGACTGGAAGGGATGGAGCTACATTCTCGCCGACGCCAACGGCCGCTACAAGCTGCCTGTGAAAAAATTCCGCAAGTACTGGCTGCGGCCGGCCATGCCCGGATACAACTTCACCGGCCAGACATCCTACAACCTGGAATTCGGAGCCAAGACGGTCCCCGCCCTCTACTCCCCGCCCAACATTTCCTACAGCAAGGACACGCTCGACCTGTACCTTGAGCGCCAGCCGCAGAAGGCCGTGCTGGCCTTCATCCCCGGGCAGGAAGACAAAACGAAAATGAAGATGGTCAAGTTAGCCGGCGTCAATTACCTGATGACCGGGGTGAGGCCGGAGATCGTGACCGCCGACAAGCTCCTGCCCGTCTCCAAGACGAGGGTCTCGGCCGCCCTGGCCGAGGGCATCTACCGCGGCGTAGTCAAGGCCGACTGCTCGGCCTCCGCCCTTCAGACGAAGGGCAGCCAGGGGATCCTGGGCACCTCGGCCAACGTCGTCCTCCGGGTCCAGGACCTGGTCAGCGTATTCGACGGCAAGAAGCTCCAGACGTCGACCGAGGTCGCCGCCACGGTGGACAAGGCCCATCTTAAGCTCAAGACGGCGCGCGCAGCGGCGGCCGCCGCGACCGCGACCGTATCTCCGGCGCAGCCGCTCAAGAAGCAGCAGCCCGCCGCCGCGTCCGTCGGGGACATCGGCAAGGCAACCTTCTCCGCCCTGCAGTCCATGCTGCCGTCCAAGGCCGTCACGGCCGGGGCGGCCAAGGGCCGCAAGCTCCTCTCCCCGTCGGGCGCCTACGCGGGGAGCGAGGGCGCCGCCCTGCTCATCGATAACGGATTGCTGCTCGTGCCGTCCGCGGCGGGTGTGGAGATCGAAGTGGCGCCCGACTCCGGGACGGGGCTGCTTGCGCCCGCCGAAGCGTCACTGACCCTGAAAACCGACGATTCGGGCGCCGCCTCGTTCACGGTCCGGAGCGGCACCCACGCCGGGAAGCTCGTTCTGCGCTACAAGGTGATCAAAAACACGGAGGCGCTCGACATCAAGCCCGAGGGTGTGGTCGAAATCCTCATCCAGCCCGGCCTGGACGACGCCGACCCGGCCGTTGAAACGCCCGTGACGCTGACCCGCAACCTCCAGGTCAAGCTGGCGCCCTCGTTCATAGCGCCCTGGACGGGCCTTCCGGTCATGCGCGAAAGGCTGAGGGTCGAGCCCGGCCGCATTTTCATGGACCGTCCCATGCGGGACGGCACAGCGCGCCGCGAGCGCGAGTCCGAACGCGCGCGCGAGCCGGAGCCCGAACCGGAAGCCCGGCGCCGCGAAGGGGAGAGGCGCGAGGAGCGCGCCCGGACGGCCGCAGGCATCGACATCAGCGGCGAGTGGCACAGCAACGTCCCCGGCGCCTTCCTGGTCAAGCAGGACGAAGAGAAGTTCACCTGGGAGGGGATCGACCTGCGGCAGACGGGCCGCGGCCGCCTCACCGGGAAGCGGCTTGAAGCCTCATGGGAGGGCGCGCCCAAATCCGGCCGGGCCGAGGGCGAGGTCGTGGAAGCGACCGATGACGGATGGGCTTTTCGCATCCAATGGTCGAACGGCATGATCTTCTTCAGGGAGCCGAGGGGGAAGGAGCCGGGGCCGGAACATCCGGAGCAGCCGCGCCGCGAAGAGCCGCAGCCGCCCAGGGAGCCCGAGCAGCCCCGCCGGGAGGAACCGCCGCCCCCGCCCAGAGAGCCCGAGCGTCCTCCCCGCGAAGAGCCTCAGCCGCCGCCGCGCGAGCCTCAACCGCAACCTCAGCCCCAGCCGCAGCCCCAGCAGCAACCGGTCGATGTCTCCGGCCGCTGGACGAGCAACATGCGCGTCGTTTACCAGGTCCGGCAGGAAGGCGCGAACTTCACCCTGTATGTCTCGGGGCAGTCTCAGGCCCATCAGGGGACGATTAACGGCCGCACCCTGCAGTCAAGCTGGCCGGGCAGGCCCGCCTCCGAGAAAGTGACCGGCGAGGTCGTCCAGGTCTCCGACAAGGGCCGGGCCCTCGTCATCCGCTGGAACAACGGGATTGAGTTCAAACGCTGATTACAAAAAGAAAAAAAGACGGGGTCGCGTCTACACTTTCCACTTTTTTGAAAAGGGGTGGCGCTAACGGGCCGCCCCTTTCTTGCGCTGTGACTCGTCGCAGCGATCCAAAGCGGCGTCGTGCCGCCGCACTCCAAAAAAGAAGAGCCAGGCGGGGCCCGGACGATGAATTTGCCGCCGATTGGCCGGCCGAAGAGGGGCGCGGGCAGCTCTAAAAAGTGGAAAGTGCAGACGAGACACCGTCTTATCACCCCGCCATGAGGCGAATATCCATCGGAAGGCCCTTCTTTTCATCCCTGGCCAGCTTCACGGCTCCGTTCGGACATTGTCCCTGACAGACGCCGCAACCCAGGCATTTCTCCCAGTCGACGACCGCCCTATCCTCCACCCGGATCGCCCCGAAGGGACAGGCCTCCTCGCAGACCGCGCAGGCCTGGCAGTCCGCCTCATTCACCCGCGCCACGTAGCCCGAACCGGCCGCCATGGGGATGCCGTGCCGCGTCACGGCCTGAATGCCGACGCAGCAGCATTTGCAGCAGTTGCAGATCGCGTAAAACCGCTCCAGGCAGATCTCCTTGAACCAGGCGGTCTGCACGTGGCCCCTCTTGTGCTCGGCCTCGATGATGGCCAGGGCTTCGTCCTTCCCCACCCGGCGGCTGTCCTTCGGGTGGTGCTCCAGGATGAAATCTACGAAGGGTTGGCCTACGACCAGGCAGACCTGAGACGGCCGGCAGGGGTTGGGGCTGGACTTGCGGCAGCCGCATTCGTAGGCCGCGATCTCAGGCGGGCCGTTGAGAATGATGTCGCGCGCCGTCCGGAAGGGGATGACCTGCTCCTGGTTGCGCAGGACGATGTTCGTCTCGAGGGCGACGATGGATCCGGCCTGGCCGGGCGTCAGGACTTTAAAGTGGGTGCGGTCGGCCCAGGGTTTCTTCTTTGCAGAACGCATTTTCGGCAGCAGCGTCTTTTTCTGGTAGCCCAGATATTGCTTGGTCCAGCGCCCGTAGAGGTACAAGTGCAGGAGGTTGAGGTTGAGAAGATTGCGGAGCCCGCCTGCCCTGAGGATTTTCCAGGACGAGGAACGAAGGAGCCGCCCCCTTTCGCCCACGAGCCAGAAGATCAGAAGGGCCAGGAAGATCGCCCCGAAAACGGCCCCGACGATGCTGGCGACCGGCATGTCTCCAATCCCCTCGGCGGCAATATACCACAGGTCGGGCCGCTCACTTGCTCTCGTTTAAGGTCCAGCGGGGGACGACGCGTCCGCCGTACCCCTCCGGCTTCTTCCCCGTCAGCAGGTAGCGGGCGTAGGCGACCTCGGCTTCTTTCGGGATTTTGCCGATGTTGGCCGCATTGCAGTAGGCGCTCTTCAGCCGGCCGAACTGCTTCTTCGACCAGTATTTCTCGTAGCAATCCTTCAGGTTCTCGGCCCCCTGCGGGGCGTCCTGTCCCCAGCGGCCGGCGAAGACCAGCCACCAGACCTGGCCGACGTCGACCCGCGCCGGACTCAGCCAGCCGTTTCCGGCGTAGCGTACCATCTCCGTGCCCTCCAGTCCGTACCCGTTGAACAGGTAGTTCTTCAAGTCGGCGAAGAGCGGAGCGCGCCGCCCTCCCTCGGAAGTGGGGACGACCCCCTCGAGAATGCGGTCTTCCACGCGGACGAGCTCGCGGGTGTTCACCACCCGGACCAGGTCGTAATAAGCCTCCTCGGCAGAGTGGGTGGGCCGGGCCAGCGACTCGACGAGAAAGCGGCAGACGGCTTCGTTGAGCCGCGGCGACACCGAGACCTTCCAGGCGAAGTAGGCCCGGGCCCGGACCGCGTCGCGCAGGTCGCCGGTGTCGTCGGTGAAGCAGGCGGCGGTGAAGAAGAAAGACCGCTTGAACGACACCGGCCGGCCGACGAGCGACTGCAGGTATCGCCAAAAAGCGGGCTTGATCGATACGAACCAGGCGGCTCCCGCCGGGACGCGCAGCGCCAGTTCGACCGACATCATGCCGACGCCGTCCATCTCCACCAGACGGCGGTGGCCTGCGTTCCGAAGCCTGTCGAGAACGTCCTCGAAGCGTCGCCGCGCCTCCCGGGGGTCGCCGGCGTCGCTCAGTTGTTCCCCCGTGCACAGCGCCCCGCTCGAGGTCCCGTGGGTGTAGAACAGGACGACTCCGGGGTCTTTGAGGTCTCCGAATTTGCGTATCAGCCGCTCGACGGTGACGCTGTCGTCGAGGAGCGATTCTTCTTTGTATCCTCGCTCGGCCAGCCGGGCCATGATCCATTCCCAGGCGAACTCGTCGGCCAGCGCCCGGGGCACGATGCCGTCCTCCCGGGCACTGTTGAAGAGGCTGTCGATCCAGCTGATGATCCGGACAGAGTTGAACGGGGAGATGAACAGGGCCGTTTTGTTGACGGGGTCGCAGCTCGTGTCGCCGCTCGGCGCGGCGTTGAGGTGGACGCGGGGGTCGTTGACGAGCCTCTTCGGCGTAAGGACGAGCGGCGCGGCGGGAGGCGGAGACCAGCCGAAGAGAACGATCTCCAGCTTGCGGCCGTCCCAATACTCGACCTCGATCCCGTTTTTCAGCTTCCTGGCCTGCTTGGGCAGCGCTTTCCGGTCGTAGCCGGGAGGATCCTCCGCCGCAGGGCCCTGCGCCGGGCCGAAGCCCTCAGGAACGGGCGCGTCCGCCGGCGCCGATCCGCCCAGGGCGATTTGAACGAAGCGGTTGATGTAATCGACGGCTCGGTCTATCGCCTCGTCCGTCGATGCGGCGCCTCCTCCGAGCATCGCCGCGCGGAAGACAATGCGCGCCGCGTGCTCCGGGACGACAGGCCGGCGCCGCCACTTCGATGCCCCCTTTTCCGGGGAGAAAAGACGAAACGGCATCTCCACAACGTCCCGTCCCGGGTCGAGGGCGAAGGAGGCGTCCGCCCGAAGGTCGCCCGAATCGAACCGCAACGTTAGCCGTCCGGCATCCCACGCCCATTCGCCCAGCACGGCGATGTGCGCGTCCTCGCTCTGGACATAGACGGCCGCGACTCCCGACGGCTCGAAGAGCATCACCGCCTCGGTCCCCGCGGTGGGTCTCGTGCCGTTGTCGTCCTCCTGGTGAACGTACATGTTGAGGAGCGGCGTATCGGCCCCCGCCGGGACGCCGCCGCGCGCCGGAATCAGGGAACAGATGAAAATCGCGGCTACCGCCGCCGCCGAGGCCGTTTTCATTCTTATCCCTCCTATGAAGCGACACCCTTCTATACTGCGGAAGATTTCCGAATTTAGATTTAGGATATGTCCGAACTCCCAAAGCGTCAAGTAAAGACGGGGTTGCTTTGAGGCGCGGCATCCTATATCCGCTCGGAGCGCGATTACTATAATCGGCTGAGATACATCTTCTGGA
>CAZFTV010000062.1:9368-9791 GCA_964521765.1 uncultured Eubacteriales bacterium | reverse complement strand
CCTCACGGAGGGTCGTCAGCGTGGACACCGGAATCCGCAGCCGCGAGTGCAGTTCCTCGGGCCGATTCCGGATGAGGTCGTCCAGTGCCTTGCCGGTTCGCGCGTAGTCCACGAGTCTCTCGGCCGTGGCCGGGCCGACGCAACGGCAGGCGGCCGTTAGACCACAGGGCGATGTCGCCCCAGGCGTCGGCATAGGCGAAATTCTGCGCCGGGCAGGCAAAATGCTTTAAGGCCTCGAGATAATCCTCGTAGCGCCGGGCGCGGTTGAGAAGATAAAACGCCTTGAGCTCGATCGAGGGGTCGTGGGCCGCCCAGCGCATGGCGGCCTCAGCCGGGATCCAGTCCTCGACCGCCTTCTCGCCCTCCAGGCGGACGACAGGGCCGTGATGAGTGTAGATGACGCGGTCGGTCACGGCCCGGCGG
>CAZFTV010000062.1:4015-9342 GCA_964521765.1 uncultured Eubacteriales bacterium | reverse complement strand
TCTCGTTGCGGACGATCACCGGCCGCCACCCGCCGCCGTAGGCGTATTCCCGGCGGCTTCCGTCCTTAAAGCGCACTTCATACCAGTCCAGGACGTCCGAGCCCAGGTTGGTCGTGCTCCAGGCCGCGTCGCGGTTGAAGCCGGCGATGACGCCCGGCGCGCCGGCGAACGTCACGCCGTAGACGCTCACTTCGGGCGCGGTGAGCTGAAGCTCGTACCAGATCGAGGGCAGGGTCAGGCCGAGGTGCGGGTCGTAGCACAGGATGGGAAAGCCGCTCCGCGTGCGCGACCCCGCGACCGCCCAATTATTGCTGCCGATGCCGCGCATCTCTTCGCTCCTCGTTCCGGCGGCAGGCTCATCCGTCGTCGAGGGGCCGACCAGGGGCGCGTCTACCGCACGAAGGCCTACCACCTGCCGGAGGCGGCGCGGACGGCTTTCCGCCGCCCTCGCCGTCCTTGGGCGCGCTCCCGAAATTCCAAGGCGTGCCCCTGGGAATGATCGGCTCCAGGAAGGGCGGAACGTCCGGATACAGGCTCCGGACGAAGTCCTCGCCGAGCTCGTCGCGCGTCCTCGTCTGGCTGAGGTCGGAGTTGTAGCCGCTGAGCGTCCAGGCCATGTATTTCATCAGCAGGGCAGCCTTAAGCTTCGTCCAGGGCTCGGGCCGGTAATCGAGGATCTTATACTCGACGGGCAGGTCGGCGGGTCTTAGCCCGGCGATATAGGCGTTGACCCCGTCGGCATAGGCCTGGACGACCTCGCTCATCAAGGGGTCCTCGGCCATCATCCGCGCGGCCTTCTCCGCGGCCCAGACCATGCCCAGCCGCCTCTGCAGCCGGTCGTGGTCGAGCACCGCCGGACCGACGACCTCGGCCAGGCGGCCGGACGCGTACAGGGCCTGGAATTCCATCTGCCACAGCCTGTCGCGGGCGACGACATATCCCTGGGCGAAATACAGGTCGTGGTCGTTGCGGGCGAAGATGTGAGGCACATGGCGCGCGTCCCAGACGATCTCCACGCGAGCGCGCAGGCCGGGAAGCGAGACGACCTCCAGGGGCGGTTCGGCCCGGTCGCCATTCCTCCAGAAGCCGGCGAAGGGATTCGCGAGCTTGCCGAGGGGCGGGAGCAGGCCGTGGCGAAAATTGAGCCCCCAAAACATCGCCGCCGTGAGCGCCAGGGAGACAACCGCTCGCAGCACCTTCATTCAAGCCTCCTCATCTGTCCTATTCTCTATTTCATAATGCGGTAAAAATCAAGCGAAGCATGAGCCCCCAATTTGCCGATGGATCGTCAACATCTTTTTGACACATCAATTCCATTGATACGGTCCGTCAATATGAAGCTGAGACCCGGGGGAGGGGTGAGGCGACATGCGCGGTTCATATAAAATCAAGTTGAACAACTCAGCCGATTGGATTATTGTGTATCTCTTCAGATCAGAATAGCTCGCGAGGAAGCAGCAGGATTCAGGTTCAAACGTCATGCCCGATCGCGAAGGCCAGGACATCCCGCTCGCGGCGCCCACGATCCTCGACCGCTCCCGCCATCCCGTCTCCCGCCGGAACATCGACCCCGACGCCCTCAAGGTTCTGAACCGGCTCCACCGTCACGGTTTTCTCTCCTACCTCGTGGGCGGCGCGGTCCGCGACCTCTTGCTCGGGCGAATCCCCCAGGACTTTGACGTAGGCACCAACGCCCGGCCCCGGCAGGTGAAAAAGCTCTTCCGCAACGCCTACCTCATCGGCCGCAGGTTCAGGCTGGCCCAGGTCCGGTTTCACGGCGGAAAGGTCATCGAGGTGACCACCTGCCGGCGCGACCCCGAACCGGGGGAATCGGAGCCGCCTCCCGATCACGAGGCCGGGCTTCCGGAAGAAGAGGAATCCCGGGACGACGGCGCGGAAGAAAACGCAGCCGGGGCGGCGGACGGCGGGACCGGCATCGACCGGGAAGAAACCGAGGCGGAGGCCGAGGAGGAAGCGGAGGCGGGAAGACGCAAGGGCCGGCCTCCCCTGCCGTCCATCGCCTTCGGCACCCCTCGCCAGGACGCCTTCCGCCGCGACATCACCATCAACGCCCTGTTCTACGACATCGCCACGTTTTCCGTGATCGACTACACGGGCGGCCTGGAAGACCTGGAGCGGAGGCGCATCCGCATCATCGGCCCGCCCGAACAACGCTACGTCGAGGATCCAGTCCGTATGTGGCGCGTCCTGAGGCACGCCGGCCGCCTGGGCTTCTCGGTCGAGGAGAACACCGAGCAGGCGATCGTTGCTCACAAGCAGCTCCTGGCCGGCTGTTCCGGCGCCCGGCTTTATGAGGAGCTCAACAAAGACCTCAAGTCCGGAGCGGCCCGGCCTTTCTTCCTGGGGCTGCGCCGGTACGGATTGCTGGCCGTCCTCCTGGGCGGGCCGGGCGAATTCTACGAAAGGTCGGAGGACGCTTTCCGCCGCCTCGACTCGCTGCTGGCCGCGGCGGATGCGTCGGCGGCCGAGGGAGCGCCCCTGTCCGCCGCCGAAACCTACGGGCTCCTGTTCCATGCCTGGGCGGAGGACCGGCTTGCCGGCTTCTCGGGAGACAGGTTCAAGCTTCTCCATGACGCCCTCGGCGAGGCGGCCATGACCGTCACGCTGCCGCGGGCCCTCGTCGCCGACCTCGTCCAGACGCTGGTCATCGCCAACCGGATGCTCGCCGCGCTGCAGACGGGCCGCATGCGCTGGGCGTTGCGGCGCCGGGCGCGCTACGCCGAAGCCTCTCGTTTGTGCGCGCTCGTCTGGGAAGGCCGTCCCGGAGAATCCCGGGACCCGTTCGAGGAGATGTTCCGGCGACGGTTCGGCGGCGCGCCCGAAATCCGGGACAAGAGGAGACGGCGCCGCCGGCGGACCAGCAAGAATCCGCCTCCCGCCCCCTCCGCTCCCGCTGCGCCGGAAGGGACCTAGATCTTCCAAGAAGGGATGCCTGAAATGAAGCCGACTCGACGGAATATCTTCCCGGCCGCCGCGCTTCTGCCCGCGCTCCTGCTCTGCCTCGCGGCCGGAGCGACAGCCCAGGACAAGCTCGTGGGCGAAGCCCTGGGCGCCTCGGCCGGCATGGCCCTGTACAATACCCTGACCCTGACCAGCGTAGCGGCAGACATGCTGGGCAAAAACGTATACCGCGACGAGCAAATCCTGATCCTTCTCCAGGAGCAGAAGAAATTCATGGCCCTGATCGACTCTTACATGACCCGGCTCGCCGGCCAGCCTACTCAAAGCTCCGTGGGCGACGCCCGGCTTTCCGGGATTTCGACCGCGGCCAAGCAGATGAGTCTCATGATCGACGCCCTGGCCGCCTCCGTCAAGGCTCCCTCCAAGGCCAAGGCGGACGCTTACGCGGCCAAGCGCCGGACCGCCGCCGCCGCCCTGCAGATGCTCCTGGGAACCTGAGCTCGGCCGGCGGACGAGGCCGGCGAGGCTTCAGCCCTGGGCGAGCCTCAGGCCAAGGGAATAGGAGCCCTCTGATCCGGATGCCCTAAAGGCCATCGTCTCTCTCCCCGCTCCCTCCCGCGCTCGCCTCTCGCCTTTCCCCGGGGATCGCCCGGGGGCGGTCCCCGACGGCTAGGCCAACATCAACGTGTCGTGGGCTGCGAGCAGCATGCCCTGGATGGGCACGCCGTAGGGGCAGGCTTTCTCGCAGTGCCCCGCGCACGCGGCGCAGGCGTCGGCGCGAGTGCCGGGAATGGCGGCGTAGAGAGACATCGCCTCCTTCTCCCGGCTCTGGGCCATGAAGTAGTGGTCATAGCGCATGATCGTGTTGACCGGCACGCCGGCCGGGCAGTTCGGCTCGCACAGGCCGCAGGCGTGGCGGCAGTAGAGGCGGCCGCAGCTTTCCTTGTAGGCGGCGAGCTTCGCCCGGTCCCAGTCGCTGAAGCGCGCGCCCGAGAGGGCGATGTACTTTTCCGCCTCGTCGAACGTCCGCGCCGAGCAGCAGACGGTGCTGACGTCGGGGTTGTCGAGGACGAAACGGACCGAGGCCTCGCGGATTGCGTCCGCGTCGTCCAGGCGGTACCTGGCGACGAAGGCGTCCATGCGGTCGGCCAGCTTCTTGTAGCGCTCGACGCCCTCCCGGAAGAGGGGGTTGACCTCCTTGCCCTCCTTCTCCAGGTTTTCGACGCGCGCCTTCATCGAGTTGAAGGTGACGATGGGCTTGGTCTTCATCAAGGCCGAGCCGATCTTCTTCTCCCGGCAGGCGTCGAACACGCGCTGCCCGCCGTCCATCTGCAGGAAGTTGTAGGCCAGGAGGAAGACGTCGTAGCGGCCGTCCTCGGCCGCGGCGAGCAGCATCTGCTCCATGGAGGTCCCGGGGGCGCGGTACCAGAACGAGCCGTGGTGCGCCACGCCCGTGAAGCGCACGCGGCCCTCGGCCTTGAGGTCGGCCATGGCCTGGTGGAAGCCATCGTGCTTGATCAGCTCGGGCTTCTCGGGCATGTGGTTCATCATGCAGTCCACGTATTCCGTGCCCATGTCCTCCAGGCATTTCCGCGCCCGCTTGACAAGCCCCTCGCGGGTCGTGTCCCCCTCGTCCAGGGCCATCTTGGAGGTGATGAACAGCGACTTCCGGTCGCGGCCCTTGATGGCCGCGCCGACGATGCGGTGGTGGCCGGGGTAGCCCTCGGCCGTGTCGATGTAATTGACGCCCGCGTCGAGCATGGCCTTGAACACGCCCTGGTCATAAACCGAGCCCGTGCCGATGTCGGACACCTGGAAGCCGGTGCGGCCCAGCGTGCGGAAGCCTTTGATCTTGGGGGGCTCCCCTTCGTTCGCCGCAGGCGCCGGGGCGGCTTGACGCGCCCGGAGCGCGGCGGGGGGCGCGGCCAAGCCGGCCGCGCCGGCCAACCCCAGGGTTGAGGATCTTAAAAATTCGCGTCTGCCCACTCGCATGTTGTCCTTCATCGCATCTCCTTTGTTCGCCTGATGCTCTTTTTTTTATCTCGGCATGACGGCCCATGACCAGACTATATACTGTATTCAAATCAAAAAGGAAAGACGGATCAAGATGGGATCGCAATCCCGGATTCACTTCTTCCCGCAGGCCAGGCGCGAAGCGTCGGGCAGGCGGCGCAGGCGGGTCATGGCCCACAGGCCGAAAGCGGGACCGGCCGCGAGAAGGATAAAAGCCCACCGCCAGGTGAGGAGGCGCTCCATGATCGGCACGAGCCGAATCGTGACCAGGGTCAAAAGAAATCCAAGGCTCGTCTGGAGCGTCAGGGCCGTTCCGGTCCGCTCGGCCGGACAGAGCTCGCTCACGCCCGCCGAGAACTGGCCGGAATCGGCCACGACGGCGAATCCCCAGA
>CAZFTV010000062.1:0-3887 GCA_964521765.1 uncultured Eubacteriales bacterium | reverse complement strand
TGGCTGGCTGGGGTGAAAAAGAGCACGCCGAACATCACGGCGAAAGCCGCCAGTGAGGCGAGGCGGGGGCTGAGTCCCGAGGCGGAAAAACTCGCCAGCAGGAAGACCGGCGTCCAGGTCCACATGGCGTAGAGCTCCCACATATGGCCGAAGTAGCCCAGGTTGACCAGGGCCAGGCTCCGGTCTTTCCAAAGAGCTCCCGCGTATCTCCAGTTGAAAGGAGGAACGGGGGCGCGGAAAGGCCCTTCCTTGATGAGCAACAGGGCCAATATTCCCCCCGCCGCGGCCAGGCCCGCGGCGAAATAGAGGACGAACTTCCAGTCTCCGACTCCTCCCAGGGCGTTCGCCAGGTGGGGCGAAGCCGAGCCCAGGGTGAGCGCGCCTACGAGCAGGCCGATCCCGAAGCCTCGATCCTCGCGCGTCCAGCCGGCCATGATTTTCATGCCCACAGGATAGACGCCCGCCAGGAAAAGCCCGGTCAGAAAACGGAGGGCGACCGCTCCTGGATATCCCAGCCCCGCGGCCGGGATGAGAGCCGTGGCCAGGGCGGCAGCGAACGAGGAAGCGGCGAAAAGCCGCGGCGCGGGCAGTCGGTCGGCGATGTTGAGGAGGGCCGAGCCCAGCGCCCCGGCCACGAACCCGAGCTGGACGGCCATGGTCAGCCAGGACTGCGCCGAGTGGCCGAGGCCCCATTCGCGCGCTAAAGCGGGGACGACCGCCGAGGCCGAGAACCAGACCGACATGGCCAGCCATTCGGCCAGGGCAAGAAGCGCGAGGGCCCGCCGCCGCTCCCCGGGATGAATGCGTTCCGCCACGTACCCTTCGCTTCCGACCTTAACATAGCACATCTCTCGAACCTCTTTCTAAAACAGCCGTCTTCGCAATATCTCGAGACTCGCGGTGCCCTGCCGGCGCAGGCAATTATTTTCTTGACAGTATGTACGGATGTGCATATCATCTAAATATGGAGATTGAATGGGATGGCAAGAAAGCCGCCTCCAATCTTAAAAAGCATGGAATAGATTTCGCGGATGCCGTGACTGTCTTAATGGACGAAAGAGCCATAACCATATCAGAAGACTATCCGGATGAGGAACGCCTTGTGACCATCGGCATGGACGCTTTCGGACGCATTCTCGTGGTCATCTATACTTGGCGCGAAGGCCGTATTCGTATCATATCGGCGAGAAAAGCAACAGCCAAGGAAGCCGGACAATATAAAGGCGAGATCAATGAATAAAGAGTACGATTTTACTAAAGGGAAAAGAGGACCCGTGATTAGGCCTTCTAAAGGAAAAACCCGCATCACCATCAGAATAGACGACGATATCCTCGTCTGGTTCCGACAACAGGTGCACGCGGCGGGCGGCGGGAATTATCAGACTCTCATAAACATGGCTCTAAGAGATTATGTGCACACGAAAAGAGAGCCGTTTGAAGACACCCTTCGGCACATCATTCGTGAAGAATTATCAGAGTACGGCAAAAAATCCAAGCGCTGATCCATTGTCTGCTTGAACAGGCTTTTCCCGCCCAACTTAACGAAACGACTTGCGCGCCGAATGCGCTGACCACGGCCGTCTTCCTAATCATGCCGTGACCGTCTTTTCCGACTCATTGACTTCGTGCGAGGCCGGGGTTTATCATCGGCTCTCGATCTATCCCGGGCGAATCGCCGAAGGAGAAGTCATGAACACATCCCCGTCTTTCAAGCTCAGGCAGGCCGCCGCCCTGCTGGCGGTCCTGTTCTTCGTCTCCGGCCTCGCGCTCGGCCGGGAAAAACCGCAGCCGCCGCTGGCCGAAAAAATCGTCAAGGAGCTGACGATTCACGGCCAGACGCGCATCGACGAGTATTACTGGCTCAACGAGCGCCGGAACCCTAAGGTCATCGACTACCTCAAGGCCGAGAATGCCTACGCCGACGCCCTGATGAAGCACACCGAGCCCCTTCAGCAGAAGCTCTACAACGAGATGTTCGGCCGCATTAAGCAGACCGACCTGTCCGTCCCGTATTTTGAGAACGGCTACTGGTACTACACCCGTTTCGAGGCGGGGAAGGACTATCCCGTCCATTGCCGCAGGGCGAAAACGCCCAAGGGCCGCGAGGAGATCCTCCTCGACGGGAACGCCATGGCCGCCGGCCACAGCTACTTCAACATCGGCGGAACGGCCGTCAGCCCCGACAACACCGTCCTGGCCTACGGCGTGGACACGGTCTCGCGCCGGCAGTACAAGCTCTACTTCAAGAACCTCAAGACGGGCCGGATCTACCCCGAGGTCCTGACCATGACCGCCGGGTTCGCCGTCTGGGCCGCCGACAGCCGGACCGTCTTCTATCCCGTCATCGATGAGACCCTGCGCCTCTACAAGATCTGCCGCCATGTCCTGGACGCGCCCGCCGATCAGGACGTCGAAGTCTTCCACGAGGCGGACGAGACCTTCAGCGTCTCGGTCAACGCCAGCCGCTCCCGGAAATACATATTTATTTTTTCGCACAGCACCTTGACGACCGAATGCCGCTATCTCGACGCCTCCGAGCCCCTGGGAGAGTTCAAGGTTTTCCACCCCCGCACGCGAGGCCTCGAATACCAGGCCGACCACCTGGGCGACATGTTTTATGTCCGGACAAACGACGGCGCCCAAAACTTCAAGCTCATGGCCGCCTCGCCCGGACGGACGTCGCGGGAGGACTGGAGGGAGATTATTCCCCACCGGCCCGACGTCTATCTCCAGCGGTTCGCCCTCTTCAAGGATTATCTCGTCCTCGGCGAGCGTAAGGACGGCCTCAGCCGGATCCGCGTTATTCCCTGGGGCGAGAAGGACGGCTATGAGCTCGAGTTCCAGGACAAGGCCTACGTGGCCTTTCCCACGCCGACCCCCGAGCCGGCCACCGACCTCCTCCGCTACAGCTACAACTCCCTGACGACTCCGGCCACGGTCTATGAATTCAACATGAAGACGCGGGAGCAGACCGTCCTCAAGCAGCAGGAGGTTCCGGGCTACAGGGCCGAGGACTATGCCACCGAGCGATTTGCCGCCTACGCCTACGACGGGACCCTCGTGTCCATGTCCCTCGTCTACCGCCGGGGCGCCCGTGACAAGGGGCCCGCGCCCCTTCTTCTCTACGGCTACGGCTCCTACGGCTCCTCGACCGACCCGGGGTTCAACATCATGCGCATCTCGCTCCTCGACCGAGGTTTCATCGTCGCCCTGGCCCACATCCGCGGCGGAGCGGAGATGGGTCGCCAGTGGTACGAGGACGGCAAGCTCTTTAAAAAGATGAACACCTTCACGGACTTCATCTCCTGCGGCGAGCACCTCGTCCGCCACGGCTACACGGCGCCCGACAAGCTCTTCGCCCAGGGCGGGAGCGCCGGCGGCCTGCTCATGGGCGCGGTCGTCAACCTCCGGCCCGACCTGTTCAGGGGCGTTCTCGCCGCCGTGCCCTTCGTGGACGTGGTGACGACCATGCTCGACTCCTCGATCCCCCTCACGACCTCCGAGTACGACGAGTGGGGCGACCCCAACAAGCCGGATTATTACGAATACATGATGACCTATTCACCCTACGACAACGTCCGCCCCAAGGACTACCCGGCCCTGCTCGTCACGACCGGCCTCCACGACTCCCAGGTGCAGTACTTCGAGCCGGCCAAGTGGGTCGCGCGGCTGAGGATGACGAAGACCGACTCCAACCCGCTCATCCTCAAGACGAACATGGAGGCCGGCCACGGCGGCGCCTCGGGCCGCTTCGACGCCCTCAAGGAGGTCGCGCTCGACTTCGCCTACACGCTCAAGATCGCGGAGCGGACGAACGCGGTGCCGGTGCCGTCATCCAACCGCAAGGATGACGCACCGGCCCACGAGACCTCCAAGGCGGCGTAGAG
>CAZFTV010000061.1:9504-9877 GCA_964521765.1 uncultured Eubacteriales bacterium | reverse complement strand
GGGGCTCGAGGCCCGGCTCTTTCGCCTGGGGCCTTTCGTTTGGTGTGAAGGGAGCGTCCGGACGCACGCCCAAAAGGAGAGAGCGGCCCGGGTGCTTCGCGCGGCGCCGGGCGTGCAAGCGGTGGACATCACGGGATTGAACGTGACTCACGAATATGTGACCGTGCCGGGCGATACCCTGTCGCGCGTCGCGCTGAAGGTTTACGGAGACGCGCGCCGCTGGTGGGATCTTTTCGAAGCCAACAAGGACAGGGTTGACGACCCCGGTCGCTTGCGGCCGGACATGGTCCTGAAGATTCCGGAATGATTTAGCTGTATCGGCCGGCAGGTAAGAGGTAGGAGAACGAGCGGGTATAAGGGAGAGAAGCCGATG
>CAZFTV010000061.1:9084-9398 GCA_964521765.1 uncultured Eubacteriales bacterium | reverse complement strand
TGGATCGGCTCGCACAGCAGAGACCGGCAAGGCCAGGACGGGGTTCATCTACCGCAGTTGGTTCTATCTTCTCTGCGCCGGCCTGGTCGGGGCCTTGATCGCCTGGGCCCTGGTGGAGCCTTCTTTCGATGACAGCATGGTCAGCAGCAATGAGGGAACCGCCGCGGCGCTCATCATGCTCCTGGGGGTGGGCGGCCTGACGGGTCTGATGATCGGCGCTGTGGAAGGCCTCCTGGCCAGGAACTATGCGCGCGCGGCGCGGTCGGGCCCAGCGGGCGCGAACTGCTCACCTGGCACGGCGAACATTATGGCTA
>CAZFTV010000061.1:7545-9074 GCA_964521765.1 uncultured Eubacteriales bacterium | reverse complement strand
GGCGGCGGGTTCGTGGCCCTCATCGTCGCCGGCCTGGCCGGACTGCTCATCGGATTTCTGGGGGTGGCCATCGTCGGAGAACGGGCCGCGAGCGACCCGCAGCACCATTTCTCCGGCTTCCTGCTGGTCATGATTCTGAGGTCCATTTTATGGACCATCCTCTTCATGGCCGTGGGCCTGGGACCGGGGATCGCTCTCAAGTCGAAAAAAATGGCCTGGAACGGGTTCGTGGGCGGGATGATCGGCGGGGCGCTGGGCGGTCTTCTTTTCGACCCGATCAACTACGTCGTCAGCCGGGGGACTTTCGAGGCCGACGCCGACCTCAGCCGGGCCATCGGCTTCGCCGTGGTCGGGGCCTGCGCCGGCCTGATGATCGGGCTGGTCGAGACCTTGGCCAAGGAGGCCTGGCTGCTGATGACAGCCGGGCCGCTCAAGGGAAAACAGTTCATCATCTACCGCAACCCGACGATCATCGGCTCGAGCCCTCGATGCGACGTCTATCTTTTCAAGGATCCCGCCGTTGAGGAAGCCCACGCCGCCATTCACGCCATCCGCGACGGCTACGAGCTCGAAGACAAGGGAACGAAATCCGGGACCTTTATCAACAACGTCCAGGTCAAGAGGAGCCGGCTGGCGAACGGCGACCAGATCCGGATCGGCAATGCGCTCTTTATCTATTCCGAAAAAGAAAAGAAGGAGAAGAAGGCACCATGAAAACATGCACCTCGTGCGGCTGCGTCAATGACGACCGGGCGAATTTCTGCGCCAAGTGCGGCGGCAAGCTGGCCGCGGCTCCCCTCGAGCCTGTCCCGCCCGCGCCCCCTCCGCCGGCCGAAGCCTCCGGCTCGCCATTCGTCTCCCTGAGGGCCAACCCCAAGATCGTCGAGGAAAACGCCTGCGCCGTGTGCGGCGCGCGGTTCGAGGTTGGCGGGGAGGTTAGGCGATGCTCAAGCTGCGGCAAATACTACCACGCCGGATGCCAGGAGCAGGCCGGCGGGTGCGTGACGCCGGAATGCAAGGGCGAGGAGCTGAAGGCCTGCCCCTTCTGCGCGGAAAAGATCAAGGCGTCGGCCGTCAAATGCCGGTACTGCGGACAGATCCTCGACCAGGAGCTCAAGGTCACGCTGGAAGCGGGCCGGCCTAAGGGCGAAGTCAAGGAAGCCAACGAAGCCTTGATCATGTCGATCATCGGGCTTTTCTGTTTCGGGATCATCCTGGGCCCGATCGCCATCTCCAAGGGGACGAAAGCCCTGAATATCATCAAGGGCGATCCCGGCTACACCGGCAAGGGGAAGGCCACGGCCGGCATCGTCATCGGCATCATCGACCTGGTCGGCTGGCTCCTGGGGATCATCATCCGCTTCTCGGGATAGAGCCCGATGAATCTGTCCGGCGCTCCGAGACGGCCCCGCGTCTTTTCCCCAAGGGTCGCGGGACTCTGCGCTCTGTTGCTTCTAGTCACGCCCTGGCTGCGAGTGGAGGAGGAAGACGCTGTGTTCAAGCTCGGGCCCCGGCGCCTGGCCGTGCCC
>CAZFTV010000061.1:4997-7535 GCA_964521765.1 uncultured Eubacteriales bacterium | reverse complement strand
TAACGTTATTCCTGTAGCCTCTGCCGGCAACTTCGGCCTGGACTGCCCCTTCTGCGGGCTGAGCCGCGGCTTTGTCTGCGCCGCTCATCTTCAATTCGGGCAGGCCACGGGACACAACTGGGCTTCGCTTCCGGTCCTGGTTTTCGTCCTGTTCTATGCCCTGGGGGGGCTGATCGAACATCTGCGGCAGGGCCGCGCCGGAGCATGGAGGTGGAGCGGCGCGGCGCTGTCCGTGTCCAAAACGGCGCTAGTGATCGTTTGCCTCGCCGGCTGGCTGGCAAAAATGCTTCTGAGGATGTCCTGAGAACCGGGGGAGGAGAGGACATGAAGTGCGGGATATGCAAGAGCCTGATGCTTCCGGAGGAGCCGACGACGGCCTGCCCGGCCTGCCGCATCGAGTATCACCGCGCCTGCTGGGAGGAGAATGGCGGCTGCGGGACGCCGGGCTGCAGCGAGCTCCCCGGCCGCGCGAAAAGGGACCTGACCGAGGACGAGCAGCTCGCTTACTGGGGGGCGACGACCAAGACCTGTCCTTTCTGCGGCGAGACGATCGCCATGGCGGCCGTGCTGTGCCGGTACTGCCGCTCGCCGCTCGAGACCAAGGCCCCCCAGACTCTGGAGGACGTCAAGCAGAGCCGGGCGCTCCTCCGCGAAGAGCCCGTGCCCGAGAAGAAAGGGGCCGTCTGGATCTTCGCCCTGGGCCTGCTCGGCTTCCCGGCGCCCCTCGTCCTGCTCATCGGAGGATTGTGGTACAGGAACAACGCCGGGGTGCTGAAGGACAAGGCCCCGGTTCACAGGCTGCTGGCCCTGATCGGCCTGGGTGTCGCGGCCGCTTACATGCTCCTCATCGCGGGGGCCGTCGTTTTTTCGAGATAAAAAGGCGTTTGCGGAGAACGGACATGAACATGCGCTTGCGTCGGCTGGCCAATGATTACCGGGAGGCGACGAACTTTTTAGACGGCCATCCTTCGATCGGCCTGCTGAAGGCCGAGGGCGACCCTCCGGAGAAGTATCAGTTCGAATACCGGTTGAAGAGCGTGGAGAAAAGGGGAGAGGGAGTCGTGCCCAAGGACCGGCACGTGGCCGAGGTCGTCCTGACGCTGGACTATCCCGGACAGGAGCCTATCTGCCGCATGCTGACTCCGGTTTTCCATCCCAACATCGATCCCCACCTCATCTGCATCACCGACCGGTGGGCGGCCGGCGAATCTCTGACCGATGTCGTCGTGCGCATAGGCCGCATGCTGAGCTATCAAACGTACAACATCAAGAGCCCGCGCAACGGGGAAGCGGCCCAATGGGCGGCTGAGAATCTCAGCCGGTTTCCGCTGGATGCGGCGGACCTGGGGCGTGAAAAGCCCGCGGAAAAACGCGACAAGGACGAGATTCCAGGGACGGCTGAGGCGGAGCGCGCCGGCGCCCCGTCCAAGCCGGAACCGCTGTCCGCCCCGCGCGGGGCCAAAGAGGCTCCCGTCGAAAGAAGGACGGCGCCGTCCGCCGAAACCGTTCTTTGCGCCAACTGCCGGACTCCGACATTGACCGGGGACATCCGGGAATGCCGGAACGGACATCGTGTCTGCCCGGATTGCTCGGTCGCCTGCCGGGTGTGCGGCGCCGCGCTCTGCGTCCTGTGCGACTTGACGCGCTGCTCGGTCTGTCAGGGAGTCGTCTGCCGGTCTTGCCAGGTCTTCTGCCATTTTCACCGTCAGCCCGTCTGCCGGGAGCATGTCGTCGTCTGCCAGGTGTGCGGGGTCAAGGGCTGCGTCCAATGCCTGTCGCTCTGTCCGGGCTGCGGGAAATATTTCTGTCGGGCTCATTACGACAAAGGACGAAACTTGTGCGCCGCCTGCCAGAAAAAGGACCTGCCCGAAGCCGCCACGTGTCCGTACTGTCAAAAGCCGATCTCCAGGAAGAGCGCCAAGTTTTGCCCCGGCTGCGGACAAAAGTTCTGATCTGTTCCCCGGCGCGGCGAATCGATGCTCGCGAGGGCGGGGAAAAATTTCTGAGCCTGACCTGACGGACGAATATCGGCTATAATAAAATTCGAGGCGGAGAGGCGACTCCGTTCTGGAAAGGAGAAGTCCTTATGGCCGTCATGGAAAAACTGGGTCTGTTCTACCTGGGCAAAGAATATGACTTGAACAAACAGAAAGCCAAGGACGATTTGGTCATGTACGACGCCAAGGACTTGGTGACCCACGCCGTGTGCGTGGGCATGACCGGGAGCGGCAAAACGGGATTATGCCTCTCTCTGCTCGAGGAAGCGGCCATCGACCGCATCCCGGCCATCTTGATCGACCCCAAGGGCGACCTGGGGAATCTGCTCCTGACGTTTCCCGGGCTGCGGGCCGGGGATTTCCTGCCCTGGGTTGACCCCGACGAGGCGGTCCGCAAGGGGCTTTCGGTCGAGGACTTCGCCGCGCAGCAGGCGGAGACCTGGCGACGCGGGCTCGAGGAGTGGGGCATGGACGGGTCGCGCATCGCCCTCCTTCGCGAGTCCGCGGATTTCTCCATCTTCACGCCGGGAAGCTCCGCCGG
>CAZFTV010000061.1:818-4937 GCA_964521765.1 uncultured Eubacteriales bacterium | reverse complement strand
CCGCTCCGCCCGCCTCGCTTCAACAGGACGAGGAATTCCGCCGCGACAGGGTGTCGGCCACGGTCTCGGGGCTGCTGGGGTTGATGGGGATCGAGGCCGACCCTCTTCAGAGCCGGGAGCACATCCTGGTCTCCAACATCCTCGACCAGAGCTGGGCCGCCGGCCGCGACTTGAATCTGGCGAGCCTCATCGAGCTCATCCAGTCGCCGCCCATGAAAAAGGTTGGCGTCTTTGAGATGGAATCCTTCTTCCCCTCCGCGGAGAGGAAGAAGCTGGCCCTTCGTCTCAACAGCCTCCTGGCCGCGCCCGGATTCCAGTCCTGGCTCGAGGGCGAGCCGCTGGACGTGGACGCGCTCCTTCATTCGCCCGCCGGGAAACCGAGGCTGAACATCTTTTCCATCGCCCATCTTTCGGATGCGGAGCGCATGTTTTTCGTGACCCTTCTGCTCAACGAAGTCCTGGGCTGGGTCCGCACCCAGCCGGGGACCTCAAGCCTCCGCGCCCTTCTTTACATGGACGAGATTTTCGGGTTTTTCCCTCCGGTGAGCGAGCCGTCCTCCAAGCGGCCGCTTCTGACCCTGCTCAAGCAGGCGCGGGCTTTCGGCCTGGGGGTCATGCTCTCCACGCAGAACCCGGTGGACCTGGACTACAAGGGCCTGGCCAATACCGGGACCTGGTTCATCGGCCGCCTTCAGACGGAGAACGACAAGAACCGCCTGCTCGAAGGACTGGCCGGCGTAGGCCAGGGACTGGACCTGAAAAAGGTCTCCGCGCTCATCTCGGGCCTGGGGAAGCGCGTGTTCCTCATGCACAATGTCCATGAGCAGGGGCCGACGGTGTTCCAGACGCGTTGGGCCATGTCTTATCTGCGCGGTCCCTTGACCCGGAACCAGATCAAGGAGCTGGCCGACCCGATGCGGCCCAAGGTCGCCGCCGGAGGCGGAGAGAGAGCGGCTGTTTCCGGCGTCCCGGGAAAAGCTGCGGCTGACGGCGGGAAAGCCGCGACCTCGACCGCGCCCTCTCCGTCCCCGGGCGTGGAGCAGCTTTTTCTGGCTGTGAGGCGGCAACCGTCTTCGGCCGGGGCGCAGCTGGTCTATCGCCCGGCCGCGGCCGCCTGGGCTCAGGCCGCTGTCGTGGACAACAGGCTCGGGTTGTCCCAGCGTGATTCCGTCGGACACAGCCTGGAGCTCCACGAGGATTTGCTCGGCCTCCTCTGGGATGAAGCGGCGCGGCTTGAGATGCGGCCCGAGGATGCCGTTTCGAACCCCGATTCGGAGGGGCGTTTCGTTCCCGTTCCGGAAAAGCTGGCCGGCCGGCTCAAGGACGCCGGACGCGATTACAAGGACTTCCTGGCCCGGACGCTCACCTGGACCATGTGGAAGAGCACTCCGCTCAAAATGGCCTCCCAGCCCGGCGAATCGGAAAGAGATTTCCGCCTCCGCCTGGAGCAGCGGGCCCGCGAGCTCCGGGCCGAGGAACTGGCCAAGCTGCGGGAAAAGTACGCGGCTAAGATCTCCAGCCTGGAGCGGCAGGCCATGACCGCGGAGCACCGGGTCCAACGGGAGAAGGAGCAGTACAGGGGACAGGCGGCCCAGACCGCCATTTCCATGGGCGCCACCATCCTTGGCGCGATTTTCGGCCGACGCGGGGGGACGGTCGGCCGGGCCACGACCGCGGCCAGGAGCGCGAGCCGCGCCTATTATGAGAAGCAGGACATCGAACGGGCCAGGGAGAAAGCCTCGACATCCAGGGAACGGATCGCCGAGCTCGAGAAAAGCCTTGAAAGGGAGGCCGATCTCCTGGCCCAGAGGTTCGACCCGGTGGGGGAGAAGCTCGAGGAGATCATCATCAGGCCAAAAAAAACGGACATCGACGTGCGCTGGTGGGGGCTCCTCTGGATGCCCTTCTGGACGAAGGAGGAGGGAGGACAGGAGCCGGCGTTTTAGCTTTTCCGTTTCCCGGACCGGCGCACCCGCTCGAACCCGGAAGCGGCCACGAAATCCAGGGGCGCTTCCTTTTCCACCTCGTCGAAGAGCAGGTTTAAGCCCAGCACGTCGCTCGAGATGTGACCGGCGATGACGATGTTGAGGTTGGCTTTTTTGGCGTTCTCCAGGTGTTCCTCGCTGATGTGCATGCCCACCAGCGTGCTGACCCCGCCCGCGGCGATCTTCTGAAAGATTTCCTTGGCCCCTTCTGTCCCGCCGGTCATGTCCACGTAGATCTTTCCGCATTTATTGTTGTCGCCGCCGCTGACGATTTTGGGCGGGACCAGGCGGCTCCAAGCGGACCTGTATTCGGGGATCTCCCGGAGGATGTCGAGGATGTCCTTGAGCAGCCGCGGCTTTCGCTTGTCGAACAGATCCTGGAGATAGGCGGTCACGCAGTTGTCGGCCGGAGTGTGGGCGCAGAGCAGGGGCAGGCCCAGCAGGCGGGCGGCGTCGACCGCCCTGGCGTGATTGATGGGCATCAGGCGCCGCTCGACCTCCTGGATCCGCTTTTCCGTGAGCTGTTCGGCGACGCTGACCGTCACGCCGAAGCGCGCCAGGAGGTCGGCCTGAAGCGGCATGACGTCGGCGAGCCGGGCCAGGGCGCGCCCCTCGGGATGATGGGAGACGATGAGGTCGATCTTGCGCTTGAAATCCCTGTTGAGAACATAGGTCAGCAGGATCTCGGGCGTCTCCATGTCCACGCCGACGATGACCCTGCGCACCTCGAGCTCCGGGCCGCCGCACAGCAGCCGGCTGTCGGCATAAGGGTTGAAAAGGCGGTCGGCGTCGAAGAATTCAACGTCCGCGCCCTTCAGCTCGCCCTTTTTTTTCTTTTCTTCCTGGAGAAGCCGGCGGACTTCCTCCGGCCCGCGCGCGTCGTGCTTCAGGCCGGTTTCGACGATCAGGCGGTACAAACGGCCGAGTTTCATGCTTTCCTCCCCGCGGCCGGATTTTGCTCCGGGTTCCCGGAAAAATTCCCGGCCTCTTCGCAAACATCATACTCCAGAAAGGAAATTTGATGAAGCGTCGCCCTCCGCTCAAGCACGGGCCGCATCCTGCCTTCAAAGAGAGCGCTTTCCCAACGACCTGTTCGAGGTCCTGCAACCGTTGCATCTCATGCTCGCTCAAGGTGATGTGCTCCTTCATGTCCGCCTCCTTGGAGGGGACATTTATGCTTGGCTAACACAAGAGCGCCCGAGGCGGATTGCCGACACAAGGCTGATATGCTATAAATATTTCTTTTAGCCTGATGAAAGGAGTTCTCATGAGGTCAAAACTCGCTCTCCCGTGTATGATCGCCCTTATCTTCAGTCTCAGCCTCGGCTCGCCGGTTCAGGAGGAGGCCAGGCTGCTGCGTTTTCCCGCCGTCCACGGCGGCCAAGTGGTCTTCACCTACGCCGGGGACCTGTACGCGGTTCCCGCGGCCGGGGGGACGGCCCGCAAGCTGACCTCCCACGCGGGGTACGAATGTTTCGCCCGCTTCTCCCCGGACGGAAGCCAGATCGCGTTCACCGGCGAATACGACGGCAACCGAGAGGTCTATGTCATGCCCGCCCAGGGGGGCGTTCCGAAGCGGCTGACCTTCACGGCCGTCCTCGGCCGCGACGACATCTCGGACCGCATGGGCCCCAACAACATCGTCATGGGCTGGACGCCCGACGGCAGGAACATCGTCTTCCGCTCCCGGATGATCGAATGGAACTCCTTCAACGGCCAGTTGTTCACCGTGCCGGTCACGGGTGGGACGCCCGTCCAGCTCCCCCTGCCCAGGGGGGGGTTCTGTTCCTATTCTCCGGACGGGTCCAAGCTCGCCTACAACCGCGTTTTCCGCGAGTTTAGAACCTGGAAACGCTACCGGGGCGGCATGGCCGATGATATCTGGATACGTGATTTCGCCGCGAAAAAAACGGTGAACATGACTTCCAATCCCGCCCAGGACATCATCCCCATGTGGACGGGGAATACGGTCTATTTCCTCTCCGACAGGGACGAGCACAAGCGGATGAACCTCTACGCCTATAGCCTCGAGACGAAGCAAACCAGGAACTTTACGGATTTCACCGAATTCGACATCAAGTTCCCCTCGCTCGGCCCGGGGGCCATCGTCTTCGAGAACGGCGGCTTTCTGTAT
>CAZFTV010000061.1:0-775 GCA_964521765.1 uncultured Eubacteriales bacterium | reverse complement strand
CCCCGTCGTCATCGCCGACGACAGGCTCACCGGCCGGACGCGGCTTCAGCCGGTAGCGGACCGGCTGGCCGGGGGCGATATCGCTCCCGACGGAAAACGCGTCGTGCTCTCCGCCCGGGGAGATATCTTCACCGTGCCGGCCAAGCACGGCAACACCCGGAACCTGACGGCCAGCCCGGGGGTGCACGACCAGAACGCGGCCTGGTCACCAGACGGCAAGTGGATCGCCTTCATGTCCGACTCCAGCGGCACCGAGGAATACCACATCATTCCCCAGGACGGCTCGGGGCCGTCCATCCAGATCACCTCCGGAGGCGACACCTACAAGTACCAAGCCGCCTGGTCTCCCGACTCCAAGAAACTCCTCTGGGGAGACAAGCTTCTCAGGCTGAACGTGGCGGATATCGCCTCCAAAAAGGTCACGGTCGTCGACCAGGCCCGGATCTGGGAGATCACGGACTACGCCTGGTCGCCCGACAGCCAATGGGTCGCCTATGCCCGGCCCGAAGTCGAGTCCCAGGGCAAAATCTGGCTCTATTCCCCGGCCTCCGGCCAGAGGTTCGAGGTGACGGACGGCTGGTATCATTCTTATGCCCCCCTCTTCAGCTCGGACGGCAAGTATCTGTTCTTCTTGAGCCATGAGGCCATGCTAGCGCGGCACTTTGGATGACGCAAGGTAGTCGCCGAGGATTGGGATAGTGAGGTCCGCTCCGTTGCAAGGCAAGCCCCGAGCAGGCTTGCCCGGGGCTTTATACATACAGGAGACATACACGCG
>CAZFTV010000060.1:5222-9931 GCA_964521765.1 uncultured Eubacteriales bacterium | reverse complement strand
CCTATCCCCAGAAGGTTCCGGAAGTTTTGGCCTCTTCGACGGATATCCTGGCCCTGGGAGGGGAGCTCAAGGCGACAGTCTCCCTCTATAAGAACGGCTATGTCGTCACCAGCCAGTTCCTGGGAGACCAGGATGAATACCCGAACCACCGCTACCTCGAGGAAACCGTCGGCCATCTCTGCCGGCTGTTCAGCGTCAAACCCGGGCTTGTCGTCTCCGACCTTCATCCCGATTTCCACACGACGCGCCTGGCGCGAGTCATGGGCATTCCCCACCTCCAGGTCCAGCACCACTTCGCCCATGTCCTGGCGCCGATGCTCGAGCGCGGGATTGCGCCCGGAAGCCGGGTCCTGGGCATTTCCCTGGACGGCTACGGATACGGGGCGGACGGCGAGGCCTGGGGCGGAGAGTTTCTGCTGGCCGACTATTCGGGTTTTGAGCGCTTCGCCCGTCTGAAGCCGGCGCCCATGCCGGGCGGCGACGCGGCGGCGCGGCAGCCCTGGCGCATGGCCCTCTCCTACCTCTACGCCGTCCTCGGCCGGGAGGCGTTGAGGCAGCCGAGCCTGAAGGCCATCGAGAGAAAAACCCTCGCGGACGTTCTCGACATGACGGCCCGCGGGCTGCGCAGCCCCTTGACCTCGAGCTGCGGCAGGCTCTTCGACGCGGCATCGTGGCTCGCGGGCACGGCGCCCCTGGAAATGGAGTTCGAGGCCGAGGCGGCCATGCGGCTCGAAGCCGTCGCTTCCCCCGAGGACGAGGGGCATTATCCCTTCGAGTTTCTGCCGGGGCGGCCGCATGAAATCTCGTTCTTGCCCGCCATCGCCGCCCTGGGGAAAGACGTTGCGGCGAAAACGCCGCCGCCCGTCGTCTCCGCCCGATTTCATCAGACGCTGGCTCACGCCGTCCTGCGGGTCGCCGAAACGGCGCGCCGCAAGGAGCGCCTCGAGGCCGTGGTCCTGGTGGGCGGGGTGTTCCTGAACAAGAGGCTGCTCGAAGCGAGCCTTCGGCTGCTGGAAAAATCGGGGTTCCGCGTGCTCAGGCCGGAGAATTATTCTCCGAACGATGAGTCCGTTTCCCTCGGGCAGATCGCCTACGCCCTGAACCGGCTGAGGTCGAAAACCTGATCAGGATTCCCCGCGGGGGGGGTCCAAGCGAATTTTCACGCCGCCCACAAAAGACAGGATCATGTTGATGAGCGCGGCCATGAGGAAGAAGACCGCGCCCAGCACCAGGAAGCCGGCCAGGCCGCCCGCCGCGGAGTACACAAGGGCCCCGAGCAATGTGCCCTGCATATCAACGAGAAACGCGGGCAGGCTGGCCACGAAACCCGATAGAAACCTCGTTGAGCCGACAAAGGCCCCCAGGACGATGCCGATGACAATGCCCATCGCCCCCCCGAAAAAGAAAAACGACAGGGCGCCGAGTGAGCGGACCACGAAATCGCCGCCTCCGGCTTCCTTCTTGCCGGCGGCGGCAACGGCGCCGGCGAGGGCGGCGGATGCCGGCGAGGGCGCAGGAACGGCCTCGGGCGTGGGTTTCGCGGCGCGCCCCGGCTCCGACTGGGACTCCGGGACATCGCAGACCGGGCAGCGGTAGAGCGGGGCCTGCAGGCTGGACCCGCACTGAGGACAGACATCGGCGGCGACACGGACATTGCCGCCGCACCGGGCGCAGGCCAGGGCTTCGGGCTTGTTCTCCAGGCCGCAATAGGGGCAGACGGGACGGGATTCTTTCTTCTGGACCGGGGGGTCGGCCTGGACCCAGTCCTTGCCCTTGAGAAAGTACCACTTGCCGCTCTGGTTCCCGATCATCCACAGCCGGCCCTGGTCGTCCCGGACCTGGAGGTTCTTCATTTCGTCCAGGAATCCCTGGCGGGTTATTTCCTGGCGGCGAAATTGCTGCTTCAAACGCGTGTACGTTTCTTCGGCCTTCACAAATTGGTTTTCCATGTCTGCTCTCGTGTTTTTATCATAGGCCAACACGGAGTTATTTTCAAATGCCGTCGCTGTTCCCCGTTCGAAACCCTTCATCGGCGCGGCTTTGCCTCTCCGATGATGAACGCGGCCCCAAGAGGCGGAGCAGGAAAAGCATCACGGCCGATGCCGGTGACGACAATCAATGCAAAGAGCCATATCTTCTTCAGTTCTTACAAGATTCAGGAAAACCGTTTGGTGATTTCCACAAGATTTCCACAAGAAATGTGAATAAAACAACCAGGCCGCCAGGCAGACGATCTCCCGATCATCGAATCGCACGACATTGAAACCCGATGAAAAAAAGAAATGAGATGCCCGCGGCTAAAAAGGACGCCGGCGGATCAGGTCCAAAAGACTGAAATCCTTGATGGGGTCGGGGATGAACGACAGGACAAAGACAAGAACAAGGGCGGCGGCCAGGAATTTCCGAGAGGAAGACAAGGCCGCGTGTTCGTCCCAAATCGGCGGATGCTTGAGTCCCACGACGAGAATCAGCACGGCCCAAACGAACCAACCGGCCCAGAAAAAAATGCCGAGGAGGACGAAAGCGACGAGGGCCAGGATGGCGACGAGCCGGGCGCGCCGGCCGAAGAGCGCATAGACGACATGTCCGCCGTCCAGCTGGCCGATGGGGAAAAGGTTGAAGGCGGTGACGAGGGTTCCCACCCAACCGGCGAAAGCCACGGGGTGGAGCAGAATAGCCGCGGAGGAATCGGGCGAGAAGAGCTCTGCCAGGAGCTTGAGCAGGAGCGGGTCGCCGAGGCTCAGCCAGCCTTCGCCGCCGGCCTCCACGGTCACGCGGCTGCGCGAAAGGCCGTAGGCCAGGGCCGGCAGGGCCAGTAGAAAGCCCGCCAGCGGGCCGGCGGCCCCGATATCGAACAGCTCCTGCTTGCGGCGGATGGGAGAACGGATTCTGATGAAGGCGCCGAGAGTGCCGATCATATTGGGAAAGGGCAAAAAATAGGGCAGCGTGGAATCGATGCCGTAGCGCCGGCAGGCCAGATAATGGCCCATTTCGTGGCCGAGAAGGATGGCCATCAGGACGACAACATACAGAAGGCTCAGGCTCACCACGGCGGGGTCGGCCAGGATAGAGGGCGTCAGGGCGAGGTCGGCGCCGGGTCCGCCCCTATCAATCAATATGTAAGCAGCGCTCTGGGTCAATCCCACGAAATAGGTGGAAGCGACGGTCAGGACGAAAAGGAGGCCGTTGACCCATGGCCTTTTCCTGGCGAAAAACGACTCGCGACGGGCCGGGGGGATATCCGCAGGCTGAAGCGGCGGAGATAAGTGCGACGAAGGCGGCGCGATAGGGGCGCTATCAGGGGGGGGAGCCTTTTTCTCTGTGGATTCCTCGGGAGGGAAATCCTGTCGTTTATCGGTCATGGTCGGATAAAAAAAATCGGAGTGATGTTCTCACTCCTATTTGTCGCAGTAGGTTTTTTCGGGAAAATCGGGCTCAGGCGGTCAGCTTCTTGTATTTGGCCATGAGCTGGTCCTTGGACTCCTTATGATTGGGGTCCTGGACACAGCAATCCACCGGGCAGACCTCGGCGCACTTGGAAACGTCGAAATGGCCGACGCACTCGGTGCATCTTTCGGAGTCGACGATGTAGCGCTCGTCGCCGGCGGAGATAGCTTGATTGGGGCATTCCGGCTCGCAGGCGCCGCAGTTGATGCATTCCTCGGTAATCATAAATGCCATGATGTCCTCCTGGGTATTAAACTGAAGGCCTTATTATAATCTTTTTTGCGCTTTTGACAAGACGAAAACCATTCAAATGAGTTGACCGGACTTCGAAATAAGATTAGATATTGTGTCCCCCTAATGACACCCCTTATGACATCGAAAGAACGCCTGCTGGCCGCCCTGGAGCGGAAAGTTGCAGACAGGCTGCCTGTGTGCGACGTGGAGGCGGTCAACAGGGAGGCGGATTCGTTCGGCCGGCGCGGCCTGGTCAGGGGCGCGGTCTGCGCTTAGGCCCGGCTCCTATGGAAGAAATGGGGGCTTAGCGCGTCTAAAATTCGGAAGGAGAATTCCATGAAAAAAATGACAGCCCTTTTAAGCCTCCTGGCCCTGGCCGGACTTCTGGCCTATGCCCAGACCGCCAACGTGGCCGGCAGTTGGGACATCACGGTCACATCGCCCCGCGGCGAGAGGACCAACACCATGACCATCGTCCAGGACGGCGAAAAGATCACCGTCACCATGACCAGCCAGCGCGGCGAGTCCACGGGCGAGGGGACCGTCAAGGGCAACGTCATCGAGTGGTCGGTCACCCGTTCGACCCCCCGCGGCGAGTTTACGGTCGTTTACAAGGGCACGGTCGAAGGCGGCACCATGAGCGGCCAGGCCCAGATGGGCGATTTCGGCTCCATGGACTGGAAAGCCGTCAAGAAAGCTTCCTGACCACGCGCTGCGGGCGGCGTTAGGGCCATCCTCCCGGATGTCCGCCCCGCAACATCCCTCTCTTCCCCGCTCCGGCGCGCCGGGGTCAGCCATGCGCACCTCAGGATCAGGCGCACTCCCCTCTCCCGGCCGCGGGCCAGGAGCGTCTCGAAGTCGACCTCAACATCCACGCTATAGAGGTTGTCGGCGATCCGCCAGTCGCCGCTTTGGAAAACGACCTCTTTAGGCCGCCAGGGCTGGGATCTAGCGGTAAACGACGAACCCAAAGACCGCCGCAACAGCACCTCCCCGCCTCACCAACGGCCCGAGGCGCCCCCCCCACC
>CAZFTV010000060.1:0-5212 GCA_964521765.1 uncultured Eubacteriales bacterium | reverse complement strand
GCGTTTCTCCAGGAGCTGTTGGCCCAAACCGAAGCTCCCCCCCCCGCCCCTGAAGCCGCCCCCTCCGAAACCGCCGGAACTCCGCGACCCGGACGAGGAGCGTCCGCTCGTGAACCCTCCGCTGCCGAACGATCTCCACCCGTCGCCGGGGCGGCTCGAGTACCAACGGCCTTTGCGGCAGGGAGAGACGATCTTTAAGACGATGAACAGCAGGATGAGGACGATGAAGAAAGTCCCCACCCCCGAATTGCTCTTGGATTCATGCGTTTCCAGCACCTTGAGCTGGCTGGGGTCGCCGGAAATAGCCTGCCCCATGACCTCGAAGGCCTTGCTGATCCCTTCGTAATAGTTACCGTTACGGAACTCGGGGACGATCACCTGGCGGATGATCGTGCCGCATTTGCCGTCGGGCAGCGTGCCCTCCAGGCCGTAGCCGACCTCGATCCGCACCTCCCGATCCTCGAAAGCCACAAGAAGCAGGATGCCGTTGTCCGCCCCCTTGCGGCCTATCTTCCAGGCTTCGGCCACCCTCATGGAGAAATCCTCCAGGGGATCTCCCTCAAGCGAGGGAACGGTGAGCAGCGTCATCTGGGCCGAGGTGCTCGTCTCGACCGAGGCCAGGTAATTCTCCAGGGCCCGCTCTTCGTCGGGCTTCAGGATTCCGGCGTAGTCGTTGACCCGGCCCTTAAGGACGGGCACTTTCAGCGCCAGGGCCGGCCCGGCCAAAACCAGGACGACAACCAGGCTCAAACAGGCTTTGCGCACGGCTCACTCCACCACGGGCCTGTCGGGCAGCTCGTTGACGTCTCCCGGAAGACGGGGAAACGGCCCGGACAGGATTTCGCCGCAGCGCAAAATCGCGCCTTCAAGCGCATCCAGAAAACGGCCGGCGCGGATGCCGGCGACGATCCCGTCCACGATTTTCTGCCATGTTTCGGGCTTGACTCGGCCGGCTATGCCCGCATCCACCAGCAGCTCAACCCTTTTCTCCAGGAGCGAAACAAAGATCAGGAGGCCGTTTCCCGCGCTCGTGCCCATGATGTTATGGCGGTAGAAAGCCGTCTCGGCCCTCTCCCGGACCCGGGAAGTCTTGTCTTTTCGGGACACGACTCCGGAGCGAAGGCCGGGGATGAAGCTCAGCAGGAGAAACACCGACCCGAAAACGAAGACCTGACCGGCTAAAAATGCGAACAGGAGATTAGAGGGACGGACATGCCATAGCCAAAGGGCGAGGATCTTCTGGACGAGACCCAGAAAAATGAAGAAGAGCACCGAATAAGCCGTCATGGCCGCCAGGCAGACGAGCAAAACCTGGCCGGTGTAGGCTCCGGACTGGTTGGCGATGACCGTGACGATTTCCGCCGACGTCCCGGCTTCCGCCTTGGCCGTGGCGGTGGTGATCCGCTCGAGATCGGCCCGCCTCAGCTTTGGCGTCCCGCTCATGGGGATCTCAGTTAAACTTCACTTGAGGCGCGGTTTGGGCCCCTTCGGCCGCCTTGAAATAATCGTACTTTTCCCAGTCGATCCCCCGGATCTTGATGAACAGGCCGCCCATGAGCGACCGGGCGTATCCCCGGAAGACCTCGGCCTCCTCGTTGTAGCGCTTGCGCTCCACGGCGATGCGGTTTTCCGTGCCGGCCAACTCGTCCTGGAGCCGCATGAAGTTTTCGTTGGCCTTGAGGTTGGGATAATTCTCCACGATGGCCAGCAAGCGGCTCAGGGCGCCCTCCATGACGTTCGTGGCCGCGATCTTGTCCTTGGGCGTCTCCGCGGATTGGTAGGCGCGGCGCGCCTCGGCCACCCTGGTGAAGATCTCTTCTTCATGGCCGGCGTAGCCCTTGACCGTCTCCACGAGGTTGGGGATGAGGTCGACCCGCCGTTGGAGGACGTTCTCCACGTTGCCCCAGGCCCTCTTGACCGTCTCCTCCATTTTGGCCGCCTTGTTGTAACCGCTGATGAAAACAGCCCCGCCGATGAGAAGCAATAGGACAAGGGCGATGATGCCCGTCATTAAGCACCCTGTTTTTTTCATGTCCCTCCTCCGATCCTCTGTCTTGGCCTGGTTCCTTCCATTCGACAGCCATCGATTGTATCAACTTACCGCCCTTTTGACAAATCAAGCCCAGACGCTAAAACGCCCCCTTATTTCCATGGGCCGAAAAAGCCGCTTGCCGGTCGAACCCGCTGCGGCTATAATCCCCCTGAACACAGGCATGAAAGCCAAGCGTCCTCTCCCGCCTAAGATCTCGCGGAAAATCCCCTCCTCTCCGCCCGACGAGGAAAAACACCTTTCTCAGGCCGGGCAGGAAAACCAGCCGGCGCCGGCCGGAACCAAGACCACGCGCTACCTGTTCCTCGTGCTTCTTCTCATCCTCTGTTATCTGACCTTCAGCCTCGTCCTCCCCTACCTGACTTACTTGTCCCTGGGACTCGTCCTGACCATCGCCGCCTTTCCGTTGTACGCCTGGCTGTCGCGGAAGCTCAAGAAAAAAGGGGTCGCCTCTTCCCTGACGATCATCCTGACGGGCATTGTCATCATCGTCCCCTCCTATTTCCTCATCCTGGCCCTGGCCAAGCAGTCCGCCGTTTTCCTCCGCGATTTCCGGGCCGGGACTCTAGGCCAGATCAACGACTTCCTGGCCAAGCTCTTCGGCAATGGGGCGAACCTGGCGGAGATCATGGACAAAGCCCTGGCCCAGACCCAGAATTTCATCGTGGACTCGGCCATCGCCATCGTCGGGTCCATGACGGACTTCATCATCGGGCTGTTCATCATGTTTTTCACGCTCTATTACGGCTTCGTCAACGGCCGCGGCTGGCTGGAGGGATTCCGTGAATTCCTGCCCCTGAACCCCGTCCGTAAAAAACGCTTCATCCGGGAAATCCAGTCCGTGACCATGGCTGTGATCTACGGCATGATCCTCGGCTCCATGCTGCACGGCGTCCTGGGAGGCCTGGGGTTTTACGTCGTCGGCCTGAAGAATCCCGTGTTCTGGGGCTTCATCATGACCATCCTGGCCTTCCTGCCCGTGGTGGGGCCGGCCCTAGTCTGGTTGCCCGCGGGCGTCTTGCTCATTATCAGGGGCCATTACCTCCAGGGAGCCGGCTTGCTCGTCTTTTGCTTCATCTATGCCTTTCTGATCGACAGCGTCCTCAGGCCGCGCATCGTCTCGGACAAGGCGAAGATCCATCCCCTGGTGGCCGTTGTCGGGGTCCTGGGCGGATTGAAGGCCTTCGGAGTCCTGGGCATTATCATCGGCCCCCTGGTGGCGGCCCTGTTCATCACCATGGCCGAGTTTTTTTACGAAGATTATCTTCGCCGCAAAAGCGCGACAAAAATCTCAACGGGCTGAACGCTCCTCCTCAATCTCGCTCTCGCGGGCGGCCCCGGCCATGGCTGCGACATTTTCCGGCGGGACGTTGGGCAGCAGGGCTTCGTGGCTTGGGCTGACCACAAGGCGCGGTCCGAGCAGCCGTTTGAGCCGGCGCACTTCTTCGCCGACGGCCTCGGGCGTCCGGCTGGGGAGGAGTTCCTGGGTGTCCACGCCGCCGAGGAAAGCCAGCTTCCCCTTGAAGTCGCGGGCCAGCCCCTCGGCCTCCATGCCCGCCGCCCGGGCCTGGAGAGGATGCAGGCAGTCCACGCCGGCCTCGATGAGGCGCGGGATGACGCGGCGGATCGAGCCGCAGGAATGGAGGATGACCTGGAGGCCGTGCCGGTGCCCCTGGACCGTGAACTTCCGGAACCAGGGAAGGACGAAAGCGTCGAAAAGCGCCGGGCTGAGGATGAGGTCGGACTGGGTGCCGAAATCGTTGCCGAAGAAGAAAGCGTCGACGAGTCCTCCCGCGCGACGGAAAAACCGTTCGTTGGCCTCATGGTAAAAGCCGCAGACGCGGTCCGTGGCCGTCCGGACGACCTCGGGCTCGGCACACATCTTCGTCAGGTAGTGTTCCATGCCGAAGAGGTCCATGACGTCATGGAAGAAGGGCGTCCAGAACCCCGAAGCCCTGTAAAAATCCCCCGCCGCCCCCAAGGCTTCCAAGCATTCGGAGAAATCCAGATACTCCGGATCGGGCCAATCGTAGGCCTCGACTTCGGCCGCCGTCCGGCATCGGGCCAGCGGGCCCTCGACGCCGTGTCGCTCTTTCTTAGCCAGGGAGTCAAAGAGCTTCCGGCCCGAGGGATGCCGGTAGGTCGAGGGAAAAAATTGGGGGGAGATCCAGCGGAAATCATCGCCCAGCTTGAGCCGGAGCTCCTCCTCGCCCGCCGTCCCGAAATGCCTGTGCAGGATCGGCCACGTTTCGGCGTGGGGATTGCCCAGCCAGAATCCGCAGCGGGGCGCGGGTTCGCCGGCAATGATGGCTCGGATGATTTCTCTTGAATTGGGGTCGGGCCTAATCATCTTCTTTATTCTATTAATTTTAGCTTGGTTTATCGACTCTTTTCTGCCTTTCAAACGCTATTTTAGCGCCCAAAAAAGGAAGCATCCCCCTTACCCCATGAAGATCACGGACATCACATAAAAGGAGATGCTTTTTTGGAGACAAGTTGGATTTAACAAACGCGCCGAAACGTGCTAAAATACGTCCTCAAACAGGAATGAGAACATGATCAAACGAAATAAACCGGCGCGAAGCATCGTCTTCTGGATCGCGGCCGGCATCTTCATCATCATCCTCTGGACCCTCTTCCAGAGCCAGGACCTGGCCAAGACCGAGATGACGTTCAGCGAGTTCCTGGACCACGTCCAGAAACAACAGGATGTCACGGAAGTGACCGTCACCGGCAACCAAGTCAAGGGCAAGCTCATCAACGGCACGGAGTTCAGGACCGTGCTGCCCGACCAGTACGACAAGCTGGTCGATGACCTGCGCGCACGGAATATCAACATCATCGTCAAGGACTCCAAGGGCAGCCCCATTTTGGGTTATCTTTTCACGTGGTTCCCCATTGTCCTCCTCATCCTCTTCTGGGTTTTTTTCATGCGCCAGATGCAGGCCGGCGGCAACAAGGCCATGTCCTTCGGCAAGAGCCGGGCCAAGCTCTTCCTGGGCCAGCAGAAGAAGATCAACTTCAAGGACGTCGCCGGGGTGGAGGAGGCCAAGGACGAGCTCCAGGAGATCATCGGCTTCCTCAAAGACCCCCAGAAGTTTCAGCGCCTCGGCGGCCGCATCCCCAAGGGCGTGCTTCTCGTCGGCGCGCCGGGCACGGGCA
>CAZFTV010000059.1:7701-10017 GCA_964521765.1 uncultured Eubacteriales bacterium | reverse complement strand
ATAAAAATCGGCGAAATGCCCGTCGCCGGCGACTAAACCCGTCTCCTCCCGCCTCAGAAGCGATTGAAATGAACGATGGAGTCCAGCCGGCGCTTCGGAACGTGGAGGCGGCCTTCGGGGTCTTTCCAGTAGCGGACGGAGTCGTTCAAATCCTCGACCACCGGCGTTTCCGCCGGATACCCGAGAGCCAGGACGGAATCGATCAGGTGGGTTTCCGGGACATCCAAAAGCCGGCGGACCTCCGCCTTGTCCACGGATATGACCCAGCAGCCGGCCACGCCCTCAGCCCAGGCGGCCAGGGTCATGGACATCATGGCCGCGCCGACATCGTATTCGTATCCCTTTTCTCTGATACCCGTGTTGACCAGGGTAACGATATAAGCGGTCGGCTCTTGGCCCGGCGGGGGGTCGCCATGGGGACTGATATACGCCGCCCACCGCAGGGAGGGGAACAGAAGCTTGCACACCTCGGGTTCATCCGCCAGGATGAACTCCAGGGGCTGACGGTTGGCCGCCGAGGGCGCCAGTCGGGCCGCTTCGACGAGGCTCATCAGGATCTCTCGCGGCGGACGCCGGGGAAGGAACCGGCGGACGGACCGCCTCTTGAGGAACAGGGTTCGCCATTCAGACATCATGCCTCCCCTAGCCCTGGGCGAGGATGGACTTGAGCTTGCCCGCATAGAAACGGCTGAGCCTGTCCGTTCCCGTGAGCCGGATCTGTTCCGGTCCGGCGCCGCCCAGCCCGAGCTCCACGGCCCGCTGGATCTGTTCCTGCTCGAAAATCCTGCGGGACATGACGGCCTCATTGGCGCCCAATTCTTTGAGCACGGCCAAACCGACGGCGTCGACCGCCACCGCGACGACATCGGCCCGGACGCGCCTTCCGGTCATCGGCCCTCCGTCGGTGAAAGCCTCCACTCCGTCCAGGACGATGAGCTGAGGCTTGAAGGCCTGATTGATCTCGGCGATCATCTTCCTCTGGTGGGGAGAGGTGTGAAGCTGTCTCATGAGCGATTTGGGAGTCGCGCCCACCGCCAGCTTGAGGGACATGGTGAACACGCCTCCGTATTGGTGCGTCTTCAGGCAACAGGTCAGGGCGATATACTCCGCTTCGACCATGGGCCTGGCCACGGCGAAGCCTTCCCCCCAGTGGTGTCCCGGGGGAGACAGATCGACCCAACCCTCGGGTCCGAGGTCCTCGAAATTGACGATATCGAACTCCAGGCGGCGGCCGAGGTCGAAAATCCCTTTCTCCTGCATCACCTGCCGCGTGTCGGGAGGGCCGCTTCTCTCCCCGATGGTGATGCTTTTCGCGCCCCTGGCTTTCAACTCCTCGACAAGCTTGACCAGCGCGTCGTTGTGCGTGGAGCCGGGCGCGGGGTCGGCCGAATTGAAATTCGGCTTGAGAAGCACGCTCCTTCCCCGGGGCGAAGTAAAAAGCAGCTCCCCCAGGGCCGCTTCGATGCCGCGCCGTCTGTCGGAGGTTTTCACCACCACCACCTGGGAGCGCGAAGGGAGGGTTTTCCCCGATTGAGCCGCGAAGCCCAGGCCTGGAAATGCTGTCAGGGCCGCGGCTGAGGCCTTGATGAAATTCCTGCGATCCATGTCCGCCTCCTCGCCCGAGGATGAGCATATTCTATCACACCCTCGGAATCCCAAGGACGGCTCGGATCGGCCTCAGCATTCAAAGCCTTCCCCCGTCCGGACTATCGGCTGTTTGGGGAGGATTGAGGCTCGGGAGCTTTGAGGTTGAACAGAAAAGACACGGCCAGAAGAAGGGCGCCTGCCGAGGCGTACATGAAGCGGTAGCCCCACATGTCGGAAATCCAGCCGAAGAACGGAGCGCCCAGAGCCATGCCCACGTCGAACAGGGAGCGGACCGGCCGGACATCTCCGATTTCCGGACCAAGCGGCTACCGCTCAGGCCGCTGCCGGGGCCAGTCGCCGTCGAAGGGAGGGATGCTGGCTGTTCAGGGGAAATTTAAGCTATAAGGGGGATTAATAAGGGTTTTTCCTTGCCCAGCCAGCAAAGCAAGGCATACATATTGAATACAATATTGCTAAGACAAAATGCAAGCGATTTTTTCCGACCTTCTCCACTTCGATCGTGCACTCGCCGACCAGGGCGGCAACAGCGGCTACGGCCGCCGGCACGGACGCGGCCAGAAAGGCGATGACTGCCGCCGATGCGCCAATGGTCAGGGGGATGTCGATGAAGGGTTAAAAAAAATAAAACTCCACAGGAAATTCTTTTTTGGCCGCACCGGTTCCCTGCCGCGTTGTCAACTCGATCGTCCCCTCTAACAATTGGCGCAT
>CAZFTV010000059.1:7237-7643 GCA_964521765.1 uncultured Eubacteriales bacterium | reverse complement strand
CCGGGCGATGAACTCCAGATAGTCCATCGTCTCTGCCTGTATGGCTAAAACGGCCCGGCCGCGGCAAAGTCTTCGACCACCGGAGCAAGCTCTCGCTCGTCGTCGTGCCCGAGGTCGAGCCCGAATACATTCTGGAGAGCCTCCTGGCGGAGGTTACGGAGGAAAACCTTCACGGAGAATGGGAAACGGGCGCCTCCGAGGGCAAAGAAATATGGTAGGCCGCCCGGAGTATATCCCCCGCCGCGGCGACGTCGTATGGCTCTCCCTGAATCCTCGGGCGGGACATGAGCAGGCGGGCCGTCGTCCGGCGGTCGTGCTTTCGCCCGAAGCGTATAACGACAAGGTCGGCCTTGCCGTCTTCTGCCCGGTCACGATGCGACTTTTGTTTTGGCTGCCTTCTTTATGG
>CAZFTV010000059.1:6463-7125 GCA_964521765.1 uncultured Eubacteriales bacterium | reverse complement strand
ACGAAGTCCTTGGCAAGCTCCGCGCTTTGTTGGAATAGACTCGCAAACTTCGAGGATGCTTTTTCGTGCCCATATTGCAGAACCGGAAGCTTGGCGACATTCCCGTTTTGCGATAATATTCTATTTGTAGCCGGGACATCCGTTCTTTCCGGCTTTTCAATCAGCGCGGCGGAGGAATCAACGCCTTAAACGGCCATGAACGTCAAGGACAGGAAATCGCTCGAGGTCGTCGTCCACAAGCGCCACATCGTGGCCATCGGCGAGCGCCTCTACGCCGAGAGCGTCGAGCTGCTGCGCGAGCTGGTCAACAACGCTTACGACGCCGACGCCACGGAGGTCCGGGTCACGGTCGAGCCAGACCGCATCGAAGTCCGCGACGACGGAGCGGGAATGGACGAGGCCGGCCTCCAGGAATATTTCGTCATCGGCTCGGAGGACAAAGTCCTCCATTCCCGCTCGCCCCGTTTCCACCGCGAGCGGATCGGCCAGTTCGGCATCGGCAAGTTCGCCTCCCTCTCGGCCGCTTCGCGCTTCGAGGTCATGACCCAGCGCGGACGGTTCGCCGCCAGGGTTGTCTTCGACAAGTACGACTGGGAGAGGACGCGCGGCGTCTGGCGCCTGCCCTGCGAGATCCTGGAGCCCTCGGCCGAGCGCGGCGACGG
>CAZFTV010000059.1:1150-6418 GCA_964521765.1 uncultured Eubacteriales bacterium | reverse complement strand
GGCACGACCCTGTGCCCCGGCGGGGAGGCCTTCAGCGTCCCGCTCAAGGCGATGCACTTCGCCGTCATCCTCAACGACCGCCGCTTGGCGCCCCGGAGCTACGCCGGACAGAAAATCGCCTTCCTCGACGGCTGTCGCTTCGGCCCGGTCTCGGGGGAGGTCATCATCGTGCCCAGAACCCAGGCCGACCCCCTGGAGCTGGGCATCGAGGTCAAGGTCAAGGGCGCCATGATCAAGAGGGACCTTTTCGGAATGGAGACCTGGGGAGCTGCCGTGGCCCGGGTCAAGGGTGAGGTGCACGCCAACTTCCTCCCGATCACCAGTGACCGCGGAGGGTTCATCACCGACTCGCCCGAGTACCAGGAGTTCCTGGCGCTCATGGAGAAGGTCGTGGCCGTCATCCGAAGGAAGCTGGGAAAGGAAGCGGACCGCCGCGAGGACCGGCGTGCGGGCCGCGCCGTCAAGGAGGCTCTGCGGCGCGTCCTTGAGGCGTTGAAGCTCAACCCCGACTTCTCCCCCTTCGGGCCCATCCCCGCCGGCGACGGCGAGAGGGGAATCGGCGGCGGAGCGGTCGTCGCCAAGGAGGCCGAGGGCGCGGACCAAGTCGCGGGCGGCGACGCCGCCGTCAAGCCCAAGACGAAGAGGAGGCGCAACCCGGCGATAAAAAAAATCACGCCCAACGCCATCGTCAAGCGCATCCGGTTCGGCGACAAGGTCGTCTCGGTCTGCCTGGACCACTTCGGGGAAACCGGGCCGGAATGCTTCTCCGAGGGCAACGCCGTGTACGTCAACCGCGACCATCCCCTGTTTGTTCGCGAGTCTCGGAAGCCCGGCCCCTACACGATGTACATCGCCCGCCTTCTGACCCAGGAAATCTCCCTGATGAAAGAGATCCGGAACCCCCGCGCCGCCTTCGACCGTCAGAGCAAGCTCCTGCGGGACGCGTTCTCGAAGGATTGAGGGCCGAACTCTCGGGAGACAATATTCACGGGGAATGGGAAACCGGCGTAGGCAACCTAAGGAGTCCGCAATAAAAACGGTGACGCGTCGCTGCCCTCCCAAACACAGCCCTCCCGCCGCATAGAACTCAAGTTCCGGGTTCGATGCTGAACTTAAGCTAAGCTCTTTTATTCCTTCGAATCCCCGACCTTCTCCACTTCGATCGTGCACTCGCTGACCAAGGCGGCGATGACGGCCACGGCCGCCAGCACGGGCGCGGCCAGGACGGTGATGACCGCCGCCGAAGCGCCGATGGTCAGGGGGATGTCGATAAGCGGCTTTTCGTCCTGGAGCAGCCTCACCCGCCTGATGTTTCCCTCGTGGATGAGTTTTTTTACCGCGTTGACCAGCTCATCCCCGGAAACGCTAAACTTCGTTTTTTGGTTCTCGGTCATGTGATCCTCCGTTTTGACTATCCTCTTTTCTAGTATACGCGCCATCCCCCGCGGAGTTCCAAGCCCCGAAAAAGAGCTGCTGGACGACCCCGCGCGACGTTGAATTCCTAGAATGCGAGCCGGGATCAGCTATTCGGGCACGCCGATTCCCCGGACTGTCCTCAATTCCGCATCGAAATAGGGGTTTGTCCATTTCTGCGGCAAACCCGGATAATCCCGGCCCTGGGGGTTGGGCGAGATGAAGATGACTTCCTTCAGCACCAGCTTGATGCGGGCGGCTTCAGCGGATGAGACCATGAAGCTGAGCTCGCTCGCCTCGCCGGGGCCGATGGGATTCAAGGGGTCGGCATAGCCTCCCTCCTCCTCGCCGTCCGGTATTATATTTCCCGCCCGGTCGAACGGGACGACCGTCCAGAGAATCGAATCCAGTGGGGCATCGGTTACGTTGCGGACCTTGACGCTGAACGTCGGCGCGCCGGCGCTGACCAGCATGGGTGTGACCGCGCCCATCTCGACCGGAGCCCGGCCCGCGGCCAGAACCTCTCTGACCGGCTGGGCGTCCCCGGTCGATTGGACGCTGCTCCGTTGACATTCCGCCGCGAAAAATGCCGCCAAAACCGTCAGGAGAGCGAACAGGCATCGATTCCTCATTTCCTCCCCCCTCTCTCCCCTATCTTCGAATCCTGCCCGACATGTCGCCGCCGAGCAGGTCTTCGACCTCGACTTCCGCGACCAGGTTGAAATCGCCCGGGATTGAATGCTTGAGGCAGGAAGCGGCCACGGCAAAGTTCAGGGCTTTCCCCGGCCCGTCCGGCTTGTTCCAGCCGTGGATGAATCCCGCGGCGAAAGCGTCGCCCGCGCCGATGCGGTCCACGACCGTCGAGATGTCGTAAGTCGACCCCGTCCAGAAACCGTCCCGTGTTCTCAAGACCGCTGACCACCCGTTGCGGTCGGCGCTGAAGCTCCGGCGCAGGGTCATGGTCATGGCTTTGAGCTGGGGGAACCGGCTCATGACCAGGCCGGTCATTTTTTCAGCGCTCGGGATGTCCATTCCGTCCGCCGTCTGCACGGAGCCTAGGGAAAGGCCCAGGGACTTCTGACAGTCCTCCTCGTTGGCCATGAGGACATCAGCCAGAGCCGCCAGCCCGTCCATGACCTCGGGCGCGGACTTTCCGTATCTCCACAGCGTGGACCGGTGATTGAGGTCGAGCGAAACCTTGATTCCCGCGGCGCGCGACGCCCGGAGCGCCTCCAGAGTCAAGGCCGCGGCCGCGGCACCCAGGGCGGGGGTGATGCCCGTGACGTGAAACCAGTCGATGCCCGACAAGGCCCGATCCCAGTCGATGTCCCCGGGACGGGCTTCGGCAAGGCTCGAGTGCTCGCGGTCGTAGATGACCCGCGACGGTCTTTGCGAAGAGCCGGGCTCGGCGAAGTAGATACCCAGCCTCCCTCCCCGTCTGAGGATGAAATCCGTCCCGACGCCCCGCCTTCTCAACTCGGCCACGGCCGCATTCCCGACAGCATTTTCCGGCACGAGGGAGAGGAACCTGGTCTTATGGCCGAAGGCCGCCAGAGAGACGAGCACGTTGGCCTCCCCGCCGCCGAAGGAAGCTTGAAGCTGCGGCGACTGGAACAACCGCTCCCTGCCGGGAGGCGAAAGCCGGAGCATGATTTCCCCGAAGGCCGCGACGGTAAGAGCCGGCATGTTCCTGGTCTCAAAAAAATCCTATCCCCGCCCGAAGAGCAAGTCAAGGCTTGCGCTCAGCCCCATTCCTTGTCAAAATGAAAATGACGCGGAGGACGCTTATGTCAAATTTAGCTTCCAAGATTATCTCCGGCCTGTTGGTCTTGCTTGCGGCCCTGCCCATTCATCCGGACGGCCAGGCCGGAACGGAAGACCGCATTCTGGCCCGCCTGACGACCAGCAAGGGACTCATCGTCCTTGAACTGGAATATGCAAAGGCGCCCCTGACCACGGCCAACTTCATCGGGCTGGCCGAGGGGACGATCGAAAACGGCGTCCTGCCCCCGGGCCGGCCTTTTTTCAACGGCACGAAATTCCATCGCGTCGTTCCCGGTCACGTCATCCAAGCCGGCCGGCCGGTCCGGGAAGCCGCGGAAGGCCCGGACTACACGATTCCCAATGAAATCGCGCCCGGTCTCAGCCACGACCGGGCCGGCGTCCTGGGCATGGCCAACTCCGGTCCGCACACCAATGGCAGCCAGTTCTATATCACCCTGGCCGACAGGTCCTACCTCGACGGGGACTATACGGTCTTCGGCCGCGTGGTGGAAGGCCTGGACGTGGTGATGTCCATCGTGCAAAACGACATCGTCCTTTCGGTGGACATCATCCGCACCGGGCCCAAGGCGGCGGCCTTCAGGTCTGACGCTCCGGCCTTCCTGGCGCTCCTGGAGAGTGCGAAGCGTCGCGTCCAGGAAGAAGCCAGGGTCAAAGAACAGACCGAAACGGCGATCATAGCCGCCAACTGGCCTGAATCCAAGACAACCCCCGGCGGATGGAAATATCAGATCCTCCGGAAGGGCCGCGAGGCCTATCCCGGGAAGGAAGACCGATTGAGGGTGATTTACAGCGGCCTGACGCTCTCGGGCCGGCGCTTCTTCAGCACGGCCGACGGCGGCCGGCCATCTGGCTCGCCTCCGGCTGAGCCCTTCCTCTATGAACCGGGACAGCAGACGCTGACTCCGGCTCTTCTCTCCGCCCTGTCGGCCATGAAAATCGGGGAAAAACGGCTGGTCATCGCTCCTTCCTCACTGGCCTACGGCGGCCGAGGCTATTACGGCCGAGAGCGCCGCGGCGAGCAGCGCTTCGTCCTGTCGCCGGGGACGACTCTGGTCTACGAGGTCGAGCTCCTGGAGTCCTTGAAGCCGGATTACGCGCTTCAGGCCGTGCCCTTCCACCGGGTCGAGCTGACCGACCCCGTCTGGTCGCGGCGCCTGGAAACAAACCGCCGGGTGACCATCCCTTATGCTCTCCAACAGTGCGAAGAGACGGGCCGCGTCCGCAATTTTGAAACCGCCGCCGGCCTCCTGGCGGGCGCCCCCCCGGAACGCCTGTTTCACAGCCGCTACCCTTTCGACGATTCGGACGTGTACAAGATCCTCGAGGGCGCGGCCGCCAGCCTTAAAACGCATCCCGACCCCGGACTGGAGAGGGAGGTCGATGAGCTGATCGCCAAGATCGCTTCGGCCCAGGAGCCGGACGGCTACCTGTACACGGCCCGGACGATCTTCCAATCAAACCCCTTCGTGCTCTGGGTCGACGCTCCGGAACGCTGGTCCAACCTCCGCTGGGGCCACGAACTCTACAACGCCGGCCATCTCTATGAGGCGGCGGCGGCGCATTATCCGGCCACGGGGAAAAGAAGCCTTCTCGACATCGCCCTCAAAAACGCCGACCTGGTGGACTCGGTCTTCGGTCCGGGAAAGCGCCGCGGCCTGCCCGGCCACCAGGAAATCGAGATCGGACTCGTCAAGCTCTTTCGCCTGACGGGGGAGAGCAGGTATCTCGACTTGGCTCGATACTTCGTGGAAGAGCGCGGCCGGTCCGAGGGCCGCGAATCCTTCGGCGAATACGCCCAGGATCACAAGCCCCTGTCCGAACAGACGGAGCCCGTCGGTCACGCCGTGCGGGCGGCGTATTTCTACGCCGCCGCCGCCGATGTGGCGGCCTTGACCTCCGGCAGCCGGGACACGCGGGACGCCCTGGAGACGCTCTGGAAAAACGCGGTGGCCAAGAAAATGTATCTCACCGGGGGCATCGGCGCCGCGGGAGCGATCGAGGGGTTCGGTCCCGATTATGTCCTGCCCAACGCCACGGCCTACTGCGAGACATGCGCCTCGATCGCCATGG
>CAZFTV010000059.1:0-988 GCA_964521765.1 uncultured Eubacteriales bacterium | reverse complement strand
ACCGCCGCAGCCCCTGGTTCGCCTGCGCCTGCTGTCCCTCGAACGTCGCCCGCTTCATCCCCTCCCTTCCGGGCTTCGTCTATGCCCAGCGGGATGATGTCCTCTACATCAACCTGTTCGTGGACAGCCGGGCTTCGGTGAGCCTTCAGGACGGACAGGAGGTCACGGTCGTCCAGAGAACCGAATATCCCTGGGAGGGCAGGGTGAATATTTTCATCGACCCCCTTCTCAGCCGGAACTTCACGGTTGCGGTCCGCATACCGGGCTGGGCGCGAAACCAGCCCCTGCCGGGCGATTTGTATTCCTATGAAGACGCGGTTCGACCGGAGGTGAGCCTGAAGGTCAACGGCCGACCCGTCTCCCTCGAGCCGGAGAAAGGCTGGGTTTACGTCAAACGGATTTGGGCCAAGGGCGATTGGGTCGAGCTCGACCTGCCCATGCCCGTCCGGAGGGTCAAGGCTCACGACCGGGTCAAGGATAATGCCGGACACGTCGCCCTGGAGCGGGGGCCGGTCGTTTACTGCGCCGAGGGCGCGGACAACTCGGGGCATACGGCCAACCTGGCGATGCCCTCCACCGCCGTTCTGGTGCCGCAGATGAGGAAAGATCTCCTGGGAGGCGTCGTGGTCCTCAACGGACAGGCCGTGGCTCTTCGCCGCGGGCGCGATGGAAAATCAACTCTCGAATCGCCCCAGGCGTTCACGGCCGTTCCTTATTACGCTTGGGCGCACCGCGCACGCGGCGAGATGGCCGTCTGGCTTCCCGGGGAACCGGACGGAGCGCGGCCGCTTCCCCGGCCTACGTTGGCTTCCTCGGCAGAGCCCAGCGCTTCCGGGGACCGGGAAGCCTGGCCCCTCAACGACCAATGGGACCCCGCCTCGTCCAGCGACAGGACCTATCCTTTTATTGACTGGCGGCCCAACAAGGGAACCCGGGAATGGGTCCAGTACGTCTTCGCCTCGCCGGTCCGCGCCTCCAGCGCGTCCAG
>CAZFTV010000058.1:8424-10027 GCA_964521765.1 uncultured Eubacteriales bacterium | reverse complement strand
TTTTGCTGTTTTCTTGTCCCTTTCCAAACCCCATCGCTTCCAGGCTGAACCGCGCCTGACGCCTCGACTCTCTCGCATTCCGACGCATGGGCATTTAAACGCTATTCGTCTTAAAGCGCGGGGAGGATGCGGAGAAAGAATCACTTTTTTAACATGATGGTAAAGACGGTCTGTTCCGCGAGGGTCTCCTCAACGAAAAGAACAACGGTCCAGACGCCCGCCGGCCGCGCCGCCGGGTCGGCCGCGAGGTCGAGGCGGTCGAAAGCCGTGACCGCTTCGAGCAGCCTCCCCTGCGTCGCGACGGCGATGCGCCCCGAATCCCGGGCCAGCCTCCCGTCCGGGGAATACCACCTCCACCGGAGCCAGGTGTCGAGGCCGACGTCGCTCAGCTTGACCAAGGCGTAGACCGACTCGATGTCCGCGCCGAACGTGTCTCCGGCGCTTTCAGGAACATGAAGTCCGCCCGCGGCCGCGACGGCGCGGCAGGTGATGAAGGTTTCGACCTCGGGGCCCGAGGCCCGGGCCGCGGGCCGGAAAGTCACGCACGCTGCGGCGCCCAGCAGTAGAAATATGAAAAAGCTATTTTTGAACGACACACCCAAACGTTTCATGGCTTAAACCGGCTCGCAACCGAGGGCGCTGTCGCGCGGCCGCATAATTCAGGGCTCGTCGGGCGCGTCATTTCGGCAGCAGCTCCACCACAATCTGCCGGGACAGGCTGCGCCACATGAGACGAAGCTCGAAGCGCCCGGCGTCCCGGATGAGATAGAGGTCGACGTTCGAGAGCTTGCGCAGGGTGAAATCATACTGGAGCAGCGAATGGAACCTCCAGCCCCTGACGATACCCAACTCGATGTCGGCGAAAGACTGCTTGAACCGTCCGTTCTTGGGGTCGTAGGAGGCCGAGACCCAGGCGTCGAAGCCCCCGTCGGGCGCGAAGCGCAGGACGCCGCTCAGGTCCCGGCTGGTCGTGCCCTCGAGCAGCCCGCCACGGGTCCGGCGGCGGGACTGGATGCTGTAGAACCCCTCGAGCGCCAGGCCCGACGCCCATCTCCGCTTGAGGTTGACGACCGCCCCCCCGGAGGTGAAATTCCGCTTCTCCTTCTCCAGGAATTGCTCCAGGGCCAGGCTGAAGTCGAGCAGCAGTCCGGAACTGAGAGAGACCGGCAGGGCGGACAGCCGCAACTGCGTGTTGTTGCTGTAGCTCTGCAGGGACCGTCCGTCCCGGCCGAGCGTGTTGTGGATGAAGACGTTGGACAGGCCGGCCTGCAGCAGCCCGCCGTAGAGGGGCAGGGGAAGGAGCTCCATCCGGAGCTGGGGGCTTCGGAGAGACCGTCCCTCGGCCAGGTCGGCGTTGAGGTGATAGTCGGAGGCCAGGTTGAAGAGCCGGGAGGCATAGGCCAGACGGAGGCGTCCGTCGAAGATCCTGGAGCGGGCTCCGGCCGGGCCGCGCCTTACCTGAGAATAGGAGGAGCTCGCCTGCAATTCGAGCGACGGCCCGAAACGCGCGGCGTAGGCCAGGTCGCCGACGGCCTGCCCTCCCGTCCCGAGGCGGCCGCCCGCGGTCAGCTCCAGCCGGTCGTCAAACAGGGACCGGGTCACT
>CAZFTV010000058.1:5196-8414 GCA_964521765.1 uncultured Eubacteriales bacterium | reverse complement strand
CGGCCGGCCCGGCCCGCGTCGAGTGCGGCCTTGAGTCCAAGCCATGTTTCGCTCGGCCGGCCGAGAGGGCGGCTGTGGGTCAAGTCCCACAGGGTCGCGACCTTTTTGTCCGCCCAGCTTTTGTCGAGCCACAGGCGGGCGTTGAAGAGGCCGCTCGTGTTCACGTTGCCCTGGAAGCCCAGGCCGAGGTCCGGCCGGAGAGTCCAGAGGTTGTCCGTCTTCAGGTCGGCCTGGCGGGGCGGGCCGGGAAACTCCTTGACCACGGAGTGCTCCTCGTATTCGAGCCTGGACAGGCTGTCCGTCCGTCCGGGCTTGAGGACGGAGTAGCTCGCCCGGCCGAAAAGGCCGCGGCTGCGGTTGAACCACAGGCTGTTGAGCGACAGGCCGGACCGGCGCGACATGGCCGCCTCGGCCGCAGACAGTTTGAGCGACCGGAACCCCAAGCTCTCCAGCCCCTCGACGAAGAGGACGACATCCCGGCCGAAAGCGTCGAACTCGCGGCTGACGTCGAGGCTTCGGCACACGGCGTAGAGGAGAGAGCCGCGGACTTCGGCCGGGGAGACCGCTTCAGCCGCCCGCTGCTTCTCCGGCGGCGGCGGAGGCTTGTCCGCCCCGCCCACGGCCAGGCTTTCGACCGTCTCCCGGTAAGTCAAGAGGAGGCCGCCGCCAGTGAGCGGGTCGAAAGACAGGGCGTCGGCCCGGAGCGTTTCGTCCTCCCGCGACAGGACGACGCGGCCCAGGGCCAGGAAGGCGCGGGCGCCGAGGTCCGCCTTGAGCGTTGCGCAGGAGACGCGGTAGGGTGGGAAATCGAAGGAGGCGTTCCGGGCGTAGAGCCGGTTGTGGTCGAAGCTGTAGGCGATGGAGTCCGCCTCAACGCGCAGGAGCCATGTCTCCCCGCCGGCGGCTCCGCGGGCCGCGGCCAGGAGCGCGAAGGCCGCCCGCGCGAGCAAGCGTCCCGTCATCCGGAGCTTCATCTGGGGATGCTCAATTGGTAGATTTTTCCGCTCCCGTCCGCGTTCCAGAGATACGTGCCGTCAAAGGCCAGGCCGCGGGGCGCTTGTCCCGGGGAGAGGAAAACACGAAGAACGGCGCCGTCCGCGCCGAGCCTGTAGATCGACAGCGTGGAGGAGTCCGCGAGCCAGAAATCCCGGCCGTCGAAGGCCAGCCCGTCCGCGCGCAGGCCGGGGTTGGCGAAGGAGCCCGTGACCTCTCCGGTCTCGGCGTCCACGCCGAGCACCTGGTTCGACTGGGCGTCGGCCGCCCAGAGCGCCCCCTGCGCCCAGGCCAGGGCGGTGAAGGCGCCGCGCTGCAGGTTGAGGCTTTTCAGGACCTCGCCGTTGAGGATGTTGAGACGGTGGAGGAAGACCGTGCCGGGGCCGCAGACCCAGAGGTCCTGTCCGTCGTAGGCTGCGGCCTCGGTTCCGTCCGCGGGCGAGGGGAGGCTCCGGACCAAGGCGCCGCTCAGGCGGTTGAGGCTCAGGAGCTCGTTCGACGCGCCGTCGACGTTCCACAGCGTCGCGCCGTCGAAGGCCAGTCCTCGCGGGTCCGCGGCGGGGGAGAGGATCGTGGAGACGACCTCGAAGACCGCCTCGCCCGCGCCGGGGTCGAAGGGATTGTCGAAGAGCCGGTCCCGGCAGGAGCCCAGGAGGAGCTCAGTAGCGATAAGCCAGGGCCAGAGATAGCGTTTGACCTTCACCGCAGTCAAGCCTCAACGACAGGGAACGGCCGTTCTTCTCTTGTTCCCGGCCGGCGACGATCGCCTGCATGTCCAGGAGGTTGGCCGCCCAGACGAGGGCCGCGCCGAGCAGGCAGAGGTTGCGCCGCTTGTCGAAGGTTTCGGTCTCGCGGCGGAAGCGGACGGCGTCGGGCGTGTTGGCCGCGGCCTTGTAGAGGTCGTAAGCCCGGTCGCCCTTCCGGTTCTGGTCGATGAACCCGGCCCAGCAGAGGACCGCGGCGGAGAAAAAGAGGACGGCTTCGAGGCAGCGTTTTTCCGCGGCCTGGCCCCAGCCGGGGATGAGGAGGGATTTCTGGAGGGAGCTCAGCCCGGAAGAGGAGTCCGTGGCCGGATCGTCTGCCGCCGCGGCGGAGAACGGGGAGGCGACCATGACCACGGTCAGGAAGACGACGAGGCGCTTAAGCATGAACGGCTTCTGAAAATCAGGCTTTAATTATCACAGCTATTTTAATGTGTCAAAGCATGGATCAACCCTGTTTTTTGATGCCTGTCCGTTGTTTTTCCAATGACTCTGTTTTCGGCCTCGAAAACGCGTTTTAAGAGGCAATAAAGGCATGGTTTTATGAGCTTATTGATTGCTAATGAATGAGATGCTTCGGCCCGACCCCAATCATTTAAATCGGATTGACAATGCCGGGCTATCTCGATTAATTTAGCTTCAATCTATTCTAAAAGGAGGAGAGAGTGGCGCATATCAAAGGCTATTCCGTCTGCAAGTTTCTGGCCATCGTCCTGAGCATCCTCATCGCCGGGCAGGCGCATTTCGCCATCTCCGGACGCACCCAGGAGGCGACTCCCGGGGAGAGGTTCAATGCGGCCAGGCTTGACTACATTAACGGGCAATATGAGGCGGCCAAGGAAAACTTGTCCGCGCTGGCCGAGGAGACTCCCGAGACCGAGGAGAACAGGGGATTCCTGGGGAACGTGTATCTTCTTCTCGCCGCGAGCGAGGAGTCCCTGGGCGAGCTCGAAGCGGCGCGCAAGCACTACCTCAAGGCCAAGGAGCTCCTGGGCGAGCGTGAGGCCAAGATCGAGGGAGTGAGCTTCGTCAGCCTGGGCCTCTTCCTCGAGGTCTTCGCCGCGCCGGGCGAGAAGGACGAAGCCGCGGCCCTCAAGGCCCGGTTCGAGAAGGCGAAGAAGCTCTGTTTCGCCGAGAACTACGAAGGCGCCAAGCTGGAGCTGGAAAAGCTCATGAACGCCTTCGCCTCGCTCCAGGGCTGGGAAGTGTTCAAGGGCGAGACCTTCCTCCTCCTCGGCGCCTGCTACGAGAAGCTGAAGTACAAGGAGCTGGCCGTCAAGTACTATTGCCGGGCCAAAGAGATCCTAGGCGTGGGCAAGACGATCGAGGGCCTGGAGCTCAAGAAGCTGAAGTACTATAAAGAGGAATGCGGCGTCGTGGCCGGCCGGGCGGCCGCGCGCAAGGGCGGCGGTTTCCTGGGCCGGGCTCTGGGCACGCTCCTTACGCTCGCCGCCCTGGGCGGCC
>CAZFTV010000058.1:1317-5186 GCA_964521765.1 uncultured Eubacteriales bacterium | reverse complement strand
GTGTGGTATCTCTTCTTCTCCAAGAACGCGCCGCTGAAGAAAAAAGCGGAGGAATATACGTTCAGGAGTTCGTGCTTCTCTACGACATGGGATTATTATGTTTACTCAGAATGGCTGGGCGATGCTGGAACTGTAACATTGTCGCCTGAAAATACAGCCCCTCAGCCGAATCAAAACAATAATTGGGAAGATTCAGTTGAGTATACATTATCTACATCAGGCGGCGGCACGCTTATCAGCATTTCGCTCCGTCTCAGTGTCGAGGTCGGCGGCGGCGATAACGGCAGGCATGCTGGAGCCCGAGCACGCCGCGATGGTCTCGAACTTCGCCCGCTACGCCAAGCGGCGCTCCCCGGGAATCATCACCTACCCGGACATCTACACCCGGGGCAGCACGGGTTCCTTCACGCTCCGCCACAAGGTCGAGCTGTCCAGGGCGAGCGGGGACAAACTAGATTCCGCGAACCACACCGCCGACATCCGTATAATCAAAGAGTAAACACGGCGGTCAGACGGACGTTTCGAGCGAAGCGGCTGCGGGCGCGGATCGCCGCCGCTTCCTTTTTGTTCTAAGCTTTTTTTCCAAAGAACTTCACGTTCTTGAATTTTTCGAAATAGGCGTCCTGAGTCCAGATCATGGCCTCGTAAGCTTCGGCTGTCGCCAGGATGATGGAGTCGGCCATGGGAAGCTTGAATTCCAGGCTGAGCTTGGCCGCCCGCAGGGCGGTTTCCGGGTCCAGGTCCGCGACCGTTCCCTGCCTCATCAGGGCGGCGGCCTGGAGCGCGTCGTTTTCCCCGCGCTCCCGGAGCACGACCTTAAACACCTCGTAAAGGCAGACGGCGGGAACGAGAAGGCGCTCCGTATTCCTCAGGGGTTTTTCAAATAGGGCGGCATTGGGTCCGTCGGTGAAATACTCCAGCCAGCCCGAGGAGTCCACGAGGTTCAAAGCCGGTCCTCTTCCCTTGAAAAATCCGCGTTGATCCCCCTGAGGAAGCCCCTCATCTCGGAAATATTTTTCTCGGGGATCATCTCGATTCGATTCCCATAAGAAAGGACGTGGATCCTCTGCCCCGGCCTCAAGCGCAGGGATTTTCTTATTTTCTTGGGAATGACGACTTGATATTTAGGCGACAATTTGACATTTTCCATTACATTATCTCCATCGATATAGATATTGTAATACGATAGCTTGAACGATTTGTCAAGCTCGAATCAGACGCCGGCGCTCCGGATGCCTTCCGCATCATATCGAAGTCTTGCCGCCGATAAGATCCTCTTTGCGCAAAACGGGGTCGCGTCTACACTTTCCACTTTTTCCCCCCTTGTGTATGATAAGGGGGAATTCACGAGGGGAGGGACAGGATGAACGCCAAAAAATTCATCGCCGACAAGGTCCGGGAGATCAAGGTCACGGTCGGGGCGGAAACCGCTGTCTCCGCGCTCTCGGGCGGGGTGGACAGCTCGGCCTGTACTATGCTCGCCGCCCGCGCCCTGGGGAATCAGCTCAAGGTCATCTTCATAGACGACGGCCTGATGCGCCAGGACGAGCCCGAGGAGGTGCGGGGCGTGTTCGCCAAGCTGGGCGTCAAGGTCGAGGTCATCGACGCCCGCCGGGAGTTCTTCAAGTCCCTCAAGCGGAAGACCGACCCGGAGAAGAAGCGCAAGGCCTTCCGCGAGCGGTTCTACAAGGTCTTCGGCCGCGAGGTTAAGCGCAGCGGCGCCCGATTCCTCGTGCAGGGCACGATCAAGGCCGACATCATCGAGACCCAGGGAGGAGTGAAGACCCAGCACAACATCCTGGAGCAGATCGGCATCGACCCCGAGAAGGGTTTCGGCTTCCGGGTTGTCGAGCCGCTCAAGGACCTTTTCAAGCCCGATGTGCGCCTCGTGGCCCGCGCCCTCGGCCTGCCGGAGCGCATCTACAACCGCATGCCCTTTCCCGGCCCGGGCCTGGCCTGCCGGGTGGTGGGCGAGGTGACGCCCGAACGGGTGGAGACCTTGCGACGGGCGACGGTGCTGGTCGAGGCCGAGCTCGTCCGCCTGAAGCCTTTCCAGGCTTTCGCCGTCCTGCTCTCCGACCGGGGCACGGGCGTCCACGCCGGCCGGCGCAGGTTCGGCGATATCATCATCGTCCGCTCCGTGGACAGCAGCGACGCCATGACCGCCCGGCCGACCCAGGTCCCCTGGCCGGCGCTCAACCGACTGGCGAAGAAAATAACGGACGAAATCCCCAGCGTAACCCGCGTCTGCTACGAGCTCACGCCCAAGCCGCCGGCCACGATCGAATACATCTAGCCGCCCGGGACGCGGGCCGTGTTTCGGGCGCCGGAGGAGGCCCGAGCGCCCGCCGGTCCCGGAGGAGGAGCCATGCCCTTCATCAACAACGCAAAAAACCCGGAAGCGCCGACCCTGGGCGTTTTCGTGCCCTGCGACCCGCGCATCGACGAGGAGTCGAGAAGGCGGGCGTTCAACATCGGAATCCTGACCGCCCGGCTGCTCGCCGATGGCCTGCGCCTGCCCGACGGGCATCCGCCGAATATCTTCTATGCGTCCGGCCTCGTCGACGGGGAGAGGACGGCCGACGCCGCGGCCCGGGAGATGCTCGAAGCGGGCGTGCGGGGGATTTTCATCGTGCCCGACACCTGGTTTTTCCCGGGCCGGACGGCCATGGCCCTCACCGCCCACTTCCCGCCCTCGACGCCCCTGGCCTGCCTGGGCGGCAACAACGCAGCCAAGCCGGGCGTCGTGGGCATCGACGCCCTCGTGGGCGCCTACGCCCAGACGGGCCGGCTGTGCCCCATGATCATCGGCTCCATGCCCGAGACGGGGCTCGAGCCGCGGTTCGACGACGGCACCCGGGAGGAAATCCTGGACCTGGCCTCTGCCGTTCTCGCCGCCGTCGCGCTGAGGGGCAAGCGGTTTTTGGCCGTGGACACGGACTCCATGCAGATGGAGACCGCCCTCAACCCCGTTCATGCCGCCCGCCGCTTCTTCGGCTTGGAGTCGACGCGCGAGTCCATGAAGGTTTTCACCGACATGCTCCGCAAGAAAGGCGGCTACGACCCCCAGGAGCTCAAGGCCCTCCGGCACTGGGTGAGGGAAGTCAAGTTCAAGGACCGCATCTTCGCCAATACCGAGGAGATCCAGGCCTCGCGGTCACCCGTATACACCGGCCGGGTCCGGCCGCCCGCGCCGGCCGAGGCCGACCTGGAGAAGCTCGACGAGGGGCTGGCGCTCTATCTCATCCTCCGCGACGCCATGCGCGACCTGAACGCCGTGGCCGGCGGATGGACCAGCCAGCTCGCCTGGGGGTCGGACCGGCGGGGGCTGCCGCTCTCCACGGCCGACATCGCCGAGTCGCTGTTCAACTCCAGCGAGGATCACACCGGACGCAAGGCTGTCGTCCCCTTCGCCACGGAAAACGACGTGCCGGGGCTGCTGACCATGCTCCTCTATTGTTATCTCAGCGGCGGGCGCCCGGTCCTGTTCATGGACTTTCGCAAGGCCTATGAGCCCCGGGAGATCCGGGAAAACGCCGCGGCGCTCGGCCTCGACCTTTCGGCTTACGAGAGCGAACCGTGGCTCAAGCGGGGCTTCATCGACGGCAACAACTCCGGCTCGGCCTCGCTGGATTTCGCCGAGAAGTGCTTCCTCTTCAAGGCCGTGGACTATTACTTTCCCGGGCTGGGGTTCTCGGTGGGCTTTCTCTCGCCGCCCGGCATCCGCGGCCTCGCCGGCCGCCTGGCCTTCTCCGACCTCTCGGGCCTGTTCACCATGGTCCAGGGCGAGGCGGAGAGCGTGGCCCTGCCCGACGCCCTGGCCGAGAGGGTGTGCCACGCCTCGGATTACACCTGGCCGCACACCTTCC